>SKWF01000024.1 GCA_007129085.1 Balneolaceae bacterium
CCAATATTAACATGCCGAGAAAGGTGGATCTAGCTATTTCCTACGTGTTTGTCACGCCCAATATGCACAAAGTTCATCACCACTATACCCAGCCGCTTACCGATACCAACTACGGAAATATATTTGCGATTTGGGACCGGGTTTTTGGCACGTATGCGTATGTGGAAGATCCAAAGAGCCTAAAATATGGTATTGATACGCACATGGACCCGGAAGAGAATGATCGGATTGGAAACTTACTGAAAATTCCGTTCCAAGAGTATCGTCCGCCGATTGGATCGAAGTTTGATGGTATTGAACAAATAAAAAAGGAGAGCGATGAAAAAGAATAGACTTGGAAAATCGGACCTGCATGTAAGCGAAATCAGTTTTGGATGTATGTCATTGCGGAAAGATCATCCCGAAAATGAGAACCTGATTCGGGAAGCTGTAGAGCAGGGGATTAACTTATTTGATACGGCCGACATTTACGACTACGGTTGGAACGAAAAAATGGTGGGCGAAGCGTTAAAGCCGGTTCGGGATGATGTATTGATTGCCACAAAAGTGGGGCATTTGCAAAAAGCGGATGGCACAGGCTGGGAGTGGAGGCCGAGCAAAGATCAAATTATAGCCGGTGTGGAGCAGAGCCTCAAGCGGCTGCAGACCGACCGGATTGATCTCTACCAGCTGCATGGCGGCACGCTTGATGATCCAATTGATGGGTTGATTGAGGCTATGGAGACGTTGAAATCACAGGGGAAAATCAGAGCCTATGGGATCTCGTCCATTCGCCCAAATGTTATTCGGGAGTTCATCAAACGGTCGAATATTGATAGTGTGATGATGCAGTATAGCCTCCTTGACCGGCGCCCTGAAGAGAGCTGCCTGGATCTGCTGCATAAATCGGAAATCAGTGTACTTACAAGAGGGAGTTTGGCAAAAGGCGTTTTGGTTGATAAACCGGCGGCCGAGCAGCCGGGGTACACACTGGATGATGTGGCCAAAATGCAGAATGCAGTAAAGGAGACGGGAAATCCGGTAGGGACATCCCTGCAGTTTGTGTTAAATCATCCCGCGGTGGCATCAGCCGTGGTGGGTGTGCGAACAGCGGATCAACTGAAAGATATTTGTACCCGGTTTGATGAACCCGTTGCCCAACAAGAAATTGAGAAAGTGGCGAACTTGTTGGGGAAAAACGTGTATGACCAGCATAGATAACCCCGCTGCGAATCAAAAAATATGAACATCTACAGGTACGAAAATTTTCATCAATTTGCTGTTTTTGGGATCGGCATGGTTTTAATGACCATTCTGATGATCCCCGAAAGCGAGGCCCAGGATTGGCGCTATTCAGCCGGTTACACCATACAGAACTACAGCCTTCTTTATGAGGAGAACAGTGCCAATCCGGAGGGTTTTCGATCCACCCAAAAAGGCGCATTTGAAATAGAACTGGAGCGATATCTTCTTTACAGGCTCTACATATCGGGGAAGGCGGATTACCTTGTAAATAACCAAGAGACCATTCTATTTGGCGGCCCGATAGATTTTAAGCAGCTGGGAGTTAGTGCAAATCTTGGCATGCAGTGGAACAGTTTGGGAGTTTATGCCGGGTTTAGGGTTGGCCAGATGTGGGACATGCAGTTCCGCGGCATAACGGCCGAGGGTGAAAATGCATGGGTTGAACCGTCCGGAGGCAGAGACCGAATGATTACGGCACTTACGGGGGGGATTAAATATTACCCGATGCGTTATTTACGGCTTGATGCCGCCATCCATAAGCAAATTTTGGATCCGAAAGTGTTTCGCCCAACTCCGGCTGATAATTTCACCCCACAGGTAAATGGCTTTGAGTTTAAACCATATTCGGTACAGGTGGGGGTTACGGTAAGTATTCCGTTTAACAGCAGCAATCGTTCAAGAGAGAGGGTGCGCCATATAAATGAAACGGGACAATTGCCGACAGCCTTGAATTTTGGGTTGACTCGATTTAGCTCTCCGCTTGATAATACGCGGGTTACATCAGGCTTTGGACAGCGAAATGCCAGGCCGCATCAAGGGGTGGACCTACATGCCGGGCGGGGCGATGAAGTGTATGCTTCAGCGAGCGGGGTAGTAATTACGGCAGGAACCCAGCGTGGATTTGGGAACATGGTGGAGATCATGCACCGTAATGGCTACTCCACAATTTACGCCCACCTGGATCGTGTTCGGGTAAGCGAAGGGGAAAAAGTGCAGCGCGGACATCGTGTTGGTGATGCCGGCGACAGCGGGCAGGTAACAGGCGTTCATCTCCATTTTGAAATTCATCGGGACGGTGAACCGGTAAATCCCACACAATTTGTGAGATTTTAATTACTGTATAATCGTTGATATGATTCTATGGATCTCTGAAGAATGTTTTCAGCAACATCCTCATTTTCTACGCCTTCCACCTCTATCAGCCCTTCCCCTTTATACGATCCAAACCATTCGGTTAAAATAGAAACCACACCGGGAAAATCTGTCTGAAGTTGCTCGAGCGTGTGGACAGAGCCAAACCAACTGTTTGGATCAACAGCAATTAACTTATCATCTTGTTCGCCGTGATCCAGCAGTTTTATCACACCTACTACTCGAGCCTCAAGAACTATACCTCGTTCTGCTGCAGAACCCAGAATAATCACATCGAGCGGATCATCATCCCCTCCCTCCTCTATCGGCAGCCAGGTCTGGGGGATCATTCCGTAGTTGGCCGGATATGGAAGGTACGGCACTACGCGAAGTGTATCTTCAACAACCTCCCATGCCAGGTGACCCGAATCTTTTTCTACTTCCCATTTTTGATTGCTGCCGGCGGGAATTTCTATCACAGCATTTACAAGGCCGTTGTCAGTAAGTGCGGGGAAATCACGCAGGAAATCGTGGGTGTCAATTACATGTTTTTGTTCATTGCGATTCTCGCACGCGATGAAAAAAAGTGACGCGATAATTCCAAGGAGTAAATTGAGTCTCATAGTTTGCAAAGATCAGATGGTTGTTTAGCAAAAAGATAGGAGGCAGTGAGGCCGCAAATATTATGAGAAGATTAAGAATGATAGGTCTGTTAATAACAATTTCGTAACAGGCAAATAATGTTACGGTAACGATAGATCGATTTCTTTTAGATGTGTTGATCAGAACTCTAAATAGAATTGATTTATGAAATACTTGTTACTAACTCTGTTTATAATTGTACCACTGCAAGAAAGTCTGTTCGCTCAAACTTCTACAGTTAGGGGGACAGTAACGGATCTGCAGGGGGAACCGTTGACCGGTGCAACTATCGTTTTTAGCGATGCAGATTTTTATGGCGTAGCCGGCTTAGATGGAAGTTTTATTATTCGAAATGTACCGGCCGGGGAGTATGAGGTAGAGGTCAGCTTTATATCCTACTCGAAACTGCAAGAGGTTATTAATGTATCGGATGAGGAGACCCGAATAAGTTTCCGGATGGAACCGGTAACCCAGGAAATGGGTGAAGTAAGCGTTATGGCTCGCAGAGATCTGCGAACGGAAGAGAGTGCTCGAGTAATGGAGCGTCAGTCTGTATCTACAGTAAATGTGGTGGATGCACGAACTATTGATTTGTCGCCGGATGTGACGGTTGCCAATGTCGCCCAACGGGTTTCCGGAGTGTCAATTGAGCGTAGTAATAGCGGCGATGGCCAGCATGCTATTGTGCGTGGAATGGATAAGCGGTACAACTACACGTTGGTGAACGGGATAAAAATTCCCAGCCCGGAAGCAACGAACCGCTATGTTCCCCTCGATATTTTCCCGTCAGATCTGCTGGATCGTCTGGTTGTCTCTAAGACTTTGACTCCAGATATGGAAGGAGATGCAATCGGAGGCGTGATTGATATGAAAATGAGAGATGCCCCTGATCGCCTGACTGTGAATGCTAACATCGGAACGGGCTATAGCCAGATCTTTAGGGATCGTGACTATCTTGGTTTTAATCAAGATGTGGTTTCAACCCAGTCTCCACGGGTACAAAATGGTGAGGATTACAGAGCTGAACTTGGCGATTTTCCATTTGAAAATTTGGACTTCCAGGAACAAACAGCTCCACTGAATCAAATTTACGGTCTTGCGCTAGGTAATCGGTTTTTAGATGGCCGCCTTGGAGTGCTGCTTGCCGGTAGTTATCAGAAAAACTACAGGGGCGCAAATAGCCTTTTTTACGAAATGGATACCGATCGGGAAGATAATAATCCATTTTTTGATACCGTGCAGCAACGCGAGTTTTCTACCGAGCAGACACGGGCAGGCCTCCATTCCAAGCTCGATTTCCAATGGCATGAAGATCACAAAATCGATATTTACAACGCATTTATTCAGCTTGATGATGCTCTAACTCGAGCTCGAGTTGATACGAATCTGCGTATTGGCCGTTCACAGGGGCCGGGAACCGGAAGAATTACCCATCGGTTTCTCTCGCAGCAAAAAAACCAATCAATCTTCAACACCACTGTTCAGGGCGATCATAATTTCCTGAACGGAAATCTGAATGCAAATTGGTCAGCTGTATACTCAAGAGCTGCACAGGATGATCCCGACCGTGCGGAGTTCAAAGTTGATACTGGTGCACGCCTCGATGGAGATGGAAATATTGTGCAGGAGCGCGCACTCGTAAATAGAGATTTGGATCGCCGGTGGAGCCGCAATTCCGATGAAGACAGAGCCGGTTATGCCAATCTAACCTACCTACTCGATTTTCAGACCGTTGCAATGGAATTCTCTGCCGGAGCGATGGCTCGATTCAAAAGCAGAAGCAATGATTTTAATAGCTATCTGTTGCGACTCTCCCCAAATACGCAGGAGTGGGATGGGGACATACTGTCGAAAAACTGGGTGGTTACAACAACCACGGGGACCCCAACAGATCCGCTTAACTACAGGTCTGAAGAGAACGTAGTTGGTTACTATGGTATGTTAAAATCTACGATCGGAAGCTTTGAGGCAGTTGGTGGTGTTCGGGTAGAGACGACCGATTTTTCCTGGAATACAAACGCTCCGGAACGGACAGAAGGCAGAATTGGAGCAATTAATTACACGGATGTTTTACCCAGTATCCACCTTAAATATTCCCCGCTCGAAGATGTTAATACCCGACTATCCTATTTCCAGTCTATCAGCAGGCCAAACTTCCTGGAGGTAATTCCCTACCGAATTATTGAGGATGAATATCAGGAGCGTGGAAATCCGAATCTACAGCGTACACAAGCGCAAAATGTAGATTTAAGATTTGAATATTATCCTAATCGGCTAGATCAGATAATGGCCGCTTTCTTTTTCAAAGAGATTCGGAACCCGATTGAAACGGCACTTGCCATAGATGGGCAGAGAATTTATCGCCAGCCAAACAATTTTGGTACGGCCTACAACTCAGGATTCGAATTCGATGTAACAAAGTATATCAGGAATTTTGGACTGCGCGCATTTTACACCTTCACCAATTCCGAAATAAGTACATCCAAAATTGTTCGGTTTCGGGATGATAATGGAAACCTAACCTCACGTGAGCAGCAGCAAACGCGTCCGCTGCAAGGGCAGTCTAAACATATCAGTAATGTTTCACTCCTCTACAAAAACCAGCAGTGGGGAACGGATATGCAGCTTTCGGGCGTCTACACCGGCCGAAGAATAATCAGTGTATCACCCTATTTCGAAAACGATATTTGGCAGCGCTCTTTTTGGCAGCTCGATCTGTCTGTAGAGCAACAGCTTATGCGAGGTGTGAAAATGTATGCCAAAGTGAATAATATTTTAAATACGCCGATGCAGGCAGATGTACTTCGCCCAAATACAGCTAATCCCGGCGAAGCTCCCAACCTCGACGTTTCTGAAAACACATTGGTACAGCAAGATTTTTATCAACAAACCTGGCTAATCGGCATCAAATACAATCTTTGATAACTGAAAAGCCCAAATCTAAAACACAACAATCCAATAAAAACGATGAAAAAATTATCCTTTCAATTACTAACAGTACTATTTCTGTTATTCTCTTTCGCAGCCTGTTCGGATGACAGCGTTACAGGGGTGGATAACGGAGATACCAATGGAAATGGTAACGGTGAAGAGGAAACGATTACCACGATAGACGATGAGACTACCGAGCTCAGTGGTGAGATGAGAGGTACACTTCGCGCCGGCCAAACTTATACCATGGTTGGAGATGTGATTATTCCTGCAGGGGAAGAGATTGTAGCCGAAGAAGGCGTAACGGTAATTGCCGCTGAAGATGAGTTTGGATTTGAATTTACGGTGGAAGGCTCATTTATCAGTTTGGGAACCGAAGAGAACCCAAACCTCTTTACAGTTCCTGAAGAATTAAGAACGCGTGAAAATCTCTTTGCCGGTTTGTGGGGAGGGTTTCAGGCTAAAGAGGGAGCCGAGGCCATTGTGTTGAAGTGGACTCGCCTGGAGTACCTTGGCGGTGAAGGAGCTCCCGGAACGGATCGTGCCGGAAGTATTCGGTACGGAATCTGGACGCTTGATGATCAAACCGAAGTTATCATGGAGGATAGCTGGGTATACGGTTCAAAAGATGACTTTTATCGACCGGTAGGTGGTAAAATCAACATTGTGCGAAATGTGTTTGAGTACGTTGGCGAAGATGGAGGGGATATCATCAACATTAAAGGTGGAACCGTTGGAAATATCGCTTATAACATAGCTATAGGTGGTGCTACTAACGCATTTAAACCATCTGATGATGGGGCCAGCACAATTCAAACCAATATTGCAGTGTACAACAACACCATTCTGAATAGCGGATTTCGAAGAGCCGGCCTGAACCGGGGAGCCAATATTAATTTCGAAAATGGAGCAAGAGGAAAGGCGTTCAATAACTTGTTGATAAATAACAAACGTGGCCTCCGGATTCTGGATGATGCCGATCTCGAAAATATTGAGTACGACTACAACTGGCTTTACGGGTCGCACCAGGAATTAGTGGATGAGTTTCTACCACA
>SKWF01000179.1 GCA_007129085.1 Balneolaceae bacterium
ATCAGGTAAAACTACATTTTCCGGTAAGCTTGCACGCTATCTGAAGCAAGAGAATAACAGAAACCCAATTTTAGCAGCTGCCGACGTTTATCGTCCCGCAGCAATTGATCAGTTAAAGACCCTGGCCGATAGTATTAATGTGCCGGTCTACTCTATCCAGCAAAAAGATCCGGTTCGTGTAGCGAAGGAAGCCGTTTCCATGGCGAAAAGTCTGGCGCTTGATACCGTAATTATTGATACGGCCGGCCGCCTGCACGTAGATGAAAAAATGATGAATGAGGTTGCGGAAATTAAAGAGGCCGTTAACCCTGATGAGATTCTTTTTGTAGTAGATGCCATGACGGGTCAAGATGCCGTAAATACCGCAAAAGCATTTAACGATACGATCAATTTTGACGGCGTTGTATTAACCAAGATGGATGGAGATACCCGCGGTGGAGCCGCCCTCTCTATCCGATCAGTCGTTCAAAAACCAATTAAGTTTATGAGCACCGGCGAAAAGCTGGATGCTCTCTCACCATTTTATCCGGATCGCCTGGCCCAACGAATTTTGGGGATGGGTGATGTTGTGTCGCTGGTTGAAAAAGCTCAACAGCAGTATGATGATGACCAGGCGCAACAACTGAAAAAGAAGATCCGGTCGGACAAGTTTGATCTTGAAGATTTCTTAGAACAGATCCAAAAGATTAAGAAGATGGGGAATGTATCGGACCTTGTCGGTATGATTCCCGGTGCAGAGAAACAGATGAAAGACGCCGATTTTGATGAAGATGCTTTCACTCCCATTGAGGCGATCATCAAATCGATGACCCCGGAGGAGCGTGCAAATCCGGATCTTTTAAATGGTAGCCGTCGTCGAAGAATTGCAAAAGGTTCCGGAACGAGTGTTCGGGAAATCAATGAACTGATGAAACAGTTCACGCAGATGAAGAAGATGATGAAAACCATGTCGAAAATGAACAAAATGGGCCGCGCTATGGAAGGGCTCAAAAATCTGCCGTTTGGCAAATAACACCACTTTAAAACAAATAAACCAACAGGAGTACACCATTGATTAAGTTACGTTTACAAAGAAAAGGAAGAAAAAAGAGGCCATTTTACCACATCGTGGTAGCCGATAGCCGTTCACCACGTGATGGACGGATTATTGAACGATTAGGCCGTTTTGATAACACCAGCGAAGCGCAGCAGCTCACTTACGACGAAGATCGTGTGATACACTGGCTAAAAATTGGTGCTCAGCCGAGTGACACCGTTCGAAGCATCCTCAAAAAAGAGGGAATTCTCTACAAAATGCACCTGGTTCGTTGGGGCAAATCCGAAGAAGAGATTGAAGCCGCATTGACTGAGTGGAGAGAAGCTCGCGAAGAAAAAATGAGCGACAAAGAACTCAGCAGAAAAGAGAAGCAGAAAGAAATTCTGAAAGCGGAAGAGAAAGAGTACAAGAAACAGCTTGAAGAGAAAGCTGCTGCCGCTGCTAAAGAATTAGAACGCAAGAAAGCAGAAGAAGCTAAAGCGAAGGAAGAGGAAGAAAAAGCCGCTGCCAAAGCTAAAGAAGAAGAGGCTCCCGAGCAGAAAGCAGATGATGCTGAAGCCAAAGAAGAAGCTTCTGAGAAAAAAGCGGATGATTCTAAAGATGAAGCACCTGCTAAAGAAGCAAAAGCTGAGGAGTCTGAAGAAAAAGAAGAAGCTAAAACTGAAGCTGCTGACGATAAAAAGGAAGAAGCAGAAGAGAAGAAGGAAGCAAAGGCTGACAAAGAAGAAGAAAAAGAGCCTGAAGCCGAAGCAAAATCAGACGATGCTGAAGAGGAAGAAAAAGCTGAAGCAAAGGATGATGAGAAAGATGAAGCTCCTTCTAAAGTTTCAACTGATATGAATGCGAACGAAGCAATTGATCATATCAAAGATACTCCGCTTGATGAGCTTAAAGGATTTGTTCCTGAAGATGAAGATCGTGTGACTGTGCAGCGTGCATGGGAAAGCAAACAGTCTGATTAAATAGAAAGGTGACCGGATTATGAATTCCCGGTTCACGGAAATTGGGAGAATTGCTCGGCCCCGCGGACTCGATGGGGTTGTTCGTTTTTCGCCTAATGAAAATTTTGACGCTGATTTACTGGATACCCTCAATATCGTTTATATACGAAATGAACGATCCGATTTAATTCCCATACGAATTGAATCGTCTTATAAAGAGGTGAAGAGAAATCAGCCTGTGTTCTTTGTAAAATTTGATATGATTGCCGACCGTACGGAAGCGGATAACGCGATGGGAAAAGCTGTCTTTACAGACCAAGTTTTGGAAGTCGATGATAAAGCTTTCGATCAACCCGAAGAGTTAACCGGGTACGATGTTTTCTTTAATGAAGAGAAGTTTGGAACGGTTTTGGATACACTATCCAATCCTGCCCATCCTATTCTTGAAGTTAAGCGAGATATCGGAACAATCTTGGTTCCAATGGTAGATGAATTTATAGCTGCCATACATCACGAAAACCGTACGGTTACATGCAAAAATCTGGATCAACTCATCGATTAGAGTTATGATACGAATTGATATTTTATCAGGCGTACCTGCGCTTTTAGAAAGCCCGCTTAACTATAGCATTGTGGGCCGCGCCCGGGAAAAAAACCTGGTAGATATTCATATTCATGATCTTCGGGATTATTCCGAGGATAAGCATAACAAGATCGATGACTATCCCTATGGCGGTGGTGCCGGAATGGTTCTTTCTGCACAGCCTATTTTCTCCTGTATAGAGCAGTTACAATCGCAGAGGGAATATGATGAAATCATCTTTACCGCACCCGGCGGAGTTCCATTTGAACAGAAACATGCGAATGAACTTTCCATCAAAAAAAACATTATTTTTTTGTGTGGCCATTATAAAGGGGTAGATCAGCGAGTGCGTGATGCGTTGATCACCAAAGAGTTTTCTATTGGAGACTATGTGCTGTCGGGTGGTGAACTGCCGGCATTGGTTATGACCGATGCCTTGGTTCGATTGCTTCCGGGAGTTCTTGGAGATGCTGAAAGTTCACTCACAGATTCATTCCAGGATGAGAATCTTTTGGAGGGTCCGGTTTATACAAGACCCGCCGAATTTAAAGGGATGAAAGTTCCGGATGTGTTACGATCAGGTGATCATAAAAAAGTTGAGAAATGGAAACGGGATCAATCCATAAAACAGACAGAAGAACGACGTCCCGATTTATACGAAAATTTTAAAAAGAAAAATTAACGCCCAGCAACGAGGAAAAAACAATGGATAAGCTAAAATTAATAGAACAAACCGTAATACGTGATGATCTTCCGAAAATCAATCCGGGAGACACTATCAACGTGCACTATCGTGTTCGTGAAGGTGATAAGGAGCGTATTCAGCAATATGTGGGAACCGTTATAAATGAACGGGGAAGCGGAGCCAATAAAACAATAACTGTTCGTAAAATGTCGGGCAGCGTTGGTGTTGAGCGTATTTTTCCGCTCTACTCACCTTTTATTGCTAAAATTGAAATTCGAAAAGAAGGACGCGTACGTCGTTCCAAACTTTTCTATCTGCGAGAGCGACGTGGTAAAGCTGCGCGTATTCGAGAGAAGGATAAGGTCAATACCCCAAAAGCATAAAGAGCTTATAAAATCAGCGGATGGTGATACACCTTCCGCTTTTTTTATGTCTGCATAGGGATATTAAATTATCCAGAGAAAATTACGTAAAAACTATTCTGCCGGTTAAGCGAGCTGCAATGCTCAACCACATAATCAATCAATTCTATACCTATGAATATTATTTTATTTGGTCCACCCGGAGCGGGTAAAGGTACGCAAGCGGAAAAGCTAAAGAACCATTTCGAAATTCCGCACCTCTCTACCGGTAATATTTTTCGGGCAAACATCAAAAACGAAACAGAGCTTGGTAAAAAGGTAAAATCTATCCTCGATGCGGGTGATCTGGTACCGGATGAAACCGTAGTAGATATCGTAGTAGATGAACTTCAAAAACCGGACTATGAAAACGGCTACATACTGGATGGCTTTCCCAGAACCGTACCACAGGCCGAAGCTCTTGATAAATTTTTGGAATCAAAGGGTACTGCTATCGATACATTTTTGATGCTCGTTGTTCCCGAAAAAGAGCTCGTTGATCGAATTCTAAGCCGGGCTGATGGACGCTCTGATGACAGTCCTGAAAAGGTAAAAAGGCGGCTTGATGTCTACAGAAAAGAGACAGAACCTGTCCTTAATTACTATAAGAAGAAAGGGTTAGTTGAAGAGGTAAACGGCGTGGGTTCCGTGGAAGAAATTTTCGACCGAATCAAAAATACCCTTCAATAAGTATTAACATCTACTATTTTTAAGCTCCTTTTGGATATCCCGAAAGGAGCTTTTTTTATCTGTTTTGAAGATGATTTACAATTGATGGAGTTACATCTAAAATACTTTCCACATCTTTAAAGTATTCAACCTCCCCTTTTACCAGAAGCGGAACCGGGTTTCGGGTATGGGTTTTAATCCGTAAATCCTCCAGGTTTCCATGGTCGCTTGTCAAAACAAAGGTGTCATCATCGGACAGATTTTTTGTGATATGCAGCAGAAATGGATTCAACACATCCCTAATTTCATCGGCATACGCATGGTCCATCTTATGCCCTGCCTTATCTGTTAAGTAGAATTCATACAGTACCAGGTCATGAATTTTTGCTGCTTGCAAAACGCGATCGGCCGCCTCCTCTTCAGTAATTTCAGGTACATCCAAATTCAATTTCTCTCTCCAGATATTCTGTTTTATTTCTGCCGTTACAGCTCTCCCCGCTTTCACATCAGAAAGACTATTTAATCTAATCTCCGCTGATTTTACCATTAATGTGGTTGCGGTCCATCGATTACGCTGTTCTGCCCTTTCAAAAAAGATATCGGGATAGGCGTTTAAAAAGTGCGTAGATTTTTGGAGCTCTTTTACCCGGTGGAACAGACTGCCTTTTTTAAGAAATTTTTTCGTTTTAGAATGGGGGAATGGCCCAAAGTGTTTATCAATTTCTTTCGATGCATTTTTCCCGGAAAACAGTGTAACCTGACCCGTTCCGCTTTGCGGCAGTCCTTCTACACCTAAATTTGCATCAATAGGTTTATACAGAATATTGTCGGTTTGATGAGTTTTACAGCCGTTATGTAATCCATCAACCCCGGTAAATTCCTTAAAAAAAGACCATTTATGATCATCAAGCGGATTATGATCACCGGCCGGTCCTACTCCAATTCCATCAACAAAAATAAAAATAACCGACATTACCGCTCCATCACCAAGGTTACGGGTCCGTCGTTTACAAGCTCAACATCCATCATTGCACCAAACTCCCCGGTTTCTATATTCAGTTCCGTATCCGATTTTAATTTATCAACCATATAATCATAAAGGGGTTCTGCCTTGTCGGGTTTTGCCGCTTCCATAAAACTTGGACGTGTACCCTTTTTCATATCACCATAGAGGGTAAATTGAGAAACCACCAAAATTTCTCCACCAATATCTTTGGCTGATACATTCATTTTTCCCTCATCATCCTCAAAAATTCGAAGCTTAGGGATTTTACGGCAGCACCAATCAATTTTCTTTTTTGTATCCGACTCATGGATACCAACTAAAAGCAATAACCCTTTATTAATAGCCCCGGTTTTTTTTCCATCGACTGTTACAGATGCAGATTCCACGCGCTGAATGACAATTCTCATATGTGTAAAACTTTGTTGATAACAGGTTCTAATTATGTGGAGAAAAAATGTAAGGGATAAAAGTAGAAATCTATCCACAGCTTTCCACAAATTTTTCGATTTATGCACATAGCAAAAGAATAACTTTTGATGTAAACAACTTTTAAATCCGGACAGGTGTAAAACGTATGTAAATGTGGATAGGTAAATTTCAGCCCGCTTAAGTGTTTGTTTTTATTGACTAAGTTTTCAACAATGTTATTCACATTTTATTCAGCAGAGATAGATAAAAGACAATAAAAAAGTTCTCCACTTTTCCACACGCTCTACTACAATACTACAAATAAAAAAATCTCATCACTTTCGTTTATACCTGTGGAAAACCTTTTGAATTAAACAAAACAAGGAGCTTCTTTCTTTTTATATTTTCATTGAGTTTAAAAGAAAACAAATAACCCAGAATAGATTCCAAGTGTCTAAAAAGAAATTTACTTACAAAGATTCCGGAGTAGATATAAAAGCAGGTGAAGAGTTGGTAGACTCCATCAAAGATGTTGTAAAAGAGACCCACAATGCATCTGTACTCAGTAATATTGGTGGCTTTGGAGCACTATTTGCACCTGACTTTTCCTCATTTAAAGAACCGGTATTAATCAGCAGTGTTGATGGAGTAGGTACAAAATTAATTGTGGCGTTTAAAAGTGAGAAGTATGACACCGTTGGTCAGGATCTGGTTAATCACTGCGTAAATGATATTGCCGTTTGTGGTGCCACTCCCCTCTTTTTCCTGGATTATTTTTCAACCGGTAAATTGGAGCAAGATGTAGGTTATCATGTTATTAGTGGATTTGCCAAAGCGTGTAAAGAGAACGGCGTTGCACTAATTGGCGGTGAAACTGCTGAGATGCCTGATATCTACAAAAAAGGTGAATTTGATCTGGCTGGTACCATTGTTGGAGTAGTAGAAAAATCAGAACTCATTACGGGTGAGAATATTGAAAAAGGCGATAAACTGATCGGGTTTAAAAGTTCGGGACTGCACACCAATGGCTATTCACTAGCAAGAAACGTTCTCTTCAGTAAATACGACGTAACGGATCAACCCGAAGAGCTGGATGAAACTGTAGGTGAATCACTTCTACAGATTCATAAATCGTATCTGCAACTGATTACCGAACTGAA
>SKWF01000064.1 GCA_007129085.1 Balneolaceae bacterium
ATTTTGGCAAAAACGATATATGATATAGCACAGGCTGCAGGGGTTAGTATTGCAACGGTTTCGAGGGTTTTTAATGCCGGGGATAGAGTAAAAGACTCAACACGCGAAAAAGTATTGAAGATTGCTGATGAGATGGGGTATCATCCCCAGGTTTTTGCACAGGGATTGGCACGAAAAAAGAAAAATAGCATAATGATGTTTGTGCCAATTATGTCGAATCACTTCTTTATGGAGATATTGGGTGCTATTCAGGATAAATTGAATGCCAATAAATTTGAATTGAACATCGTCCATGTTACCGCAAAAGAGGATGCTTTTGAGCAGGTGGAATACCAGCTTAAACGTCAATGGGCAGATGGTTATATCTTTGTATCACTTCACTTTAGTGATAAACAATGGGAGTCTTTTGAGCGATTTGATGTGCCTATCTCAATAATTGATGACTACCATACCGGATTTGATTCCGTATCAGTAGATAACGTACAAGGGGCGTACATCGCCACAAACTACTTTATCAGTAAAGGGTACACCCGTATTGCAAACCTATCAGCTGCACCCGGTGCAATTCCAATTAAAGATCGATTGAAAGGATATAAAAAAGCTCTTAAGAAAGCGGGGATAAAGGTTGATCCAAACCTTATTAAGCGCGGTGATGACATGTCGAGAGACGGATTTACGGAAAAGAGTGGATATGAGGGAATGAAAAAAATTCTTGCGATTAATCCGCTGCCAGATGCTTGCATTTGTACATCTGATATTAAAGCAGTTGGGGCAAAAAAAGCGATGCAGGAACTGGGAATTACTATTCCCATGATTGGTTACGATAATTTGACAATTGCCGAATATATCGGCCTTTCAACTGTTCATCAGCCGATGTATGAAATGGGTGCTAAAGCAACAGAGAGCTTAATGAGCCGAATGGACAAGCCTGATTTTGCCGCATCAAGAACAATTTATAAACCTGAACTGATTATCAGGGATTCATCTGAAGAAGAACTATTGAGTGACAAAGCTCTAAAAAATTAAGTTATATGTTGAAGTACGCTGCCACCTTACTGTTTTTTATATCATTCATTCTGCCGGTACAAAATGTATTTGGCCAGGTTATTCAAACCGACCCGGCATTTCCGGTCGAAGACGAACCTGTTACAATAATTTTCGATGCCTCAGAAGCAGACCGTAATGAACTAGCGGGGTATGATGGGGATGTCTACGCTCATACAGGCGTTATTTTGTCAGAGGATGACCTCAATTCAGGTGGTTGGGAATATGTAATTGCAGATTGGACTGAAAACATCTCAAAAGCTCAACTTACTCCACTTGGTGATGACCGCTGGGAGCTGGAGATTGAAAATATGCGGGAATTCTATGAAATGCCCGAAGATGAAGATGAAATTCTACAGCTCGCGATGGTATTTCGCAATGCAGATGGATCACTGCAGTCAGAAGATCTTTTTATTGATATTTTTAACGAAGAGATTGCCGTTCAATTTAATTCTCCATCCGTAACGCCACCCAACCCATATTTTGCAGAGCTAAATGAAACAATAGAGTTTGAGATTTTTGGTATTTCGGCTAATGCAGACATCTCTTCAATTACGCTTTTTGAAGGAGATGATGAAATTGCATCTGTGAATGATTCGGATGTTCTGGAAACATCTTACCAGGTAACCAACACCGGCCAAACCGAATTTTATACAGTTGCTGAAGATACGGATGGAAATATAGCGGAAGATTCACTCTATGTGCGGGTCAACCCGGAGTTGGTTGAGGAGTCGCGCCCGGCCGGCATTGAAGATGGCATTACGTATCATGAGGATGACCCCGGCAAAGTAACGCTTTCCGTTTTTGCCCCCGGTAAAGAGTTTGTTTACGTAATAGGGAGTTTTAACGATTGGGAAATTAATGAAGACTATTTCATGAAACTCGATGATGCGGGTCCGGAACAAGATCACTATTGGATCGAGATAGATGGCCTTACGCCCGGTGAAGAGTATTTGTTCCAATACTTTATTGATGGCGAAATAAGGGTAGCGGATGTTTTTTCTGAGTTGGTTTTAGACCCAAATCATGATGAGCATATCTCCGAAACCATCTACCCAAACCTTCCTGAATACCCTCATGAATATACAAATGAGATGGTAACTGTTATTGAACCGGGAAGAGAGGAGTATCAATGGGAAGTGCCCGATTTTGAACGTCCCGATAAAGAAGATTTAGTTATTTACGAGTTGGTTTTGCGTGATTTCTTAGAAGAGAGTTCCTACGAACAGCTGGCCGATACGCTCGATTATCTTGAGCGCTTGGGCGTTAATGCGGTAGAATTAATGCCGGTATCGCAGTTTGATGGAAACATCAGCTGGGGATATAATCCAACATTCCACGGTGCACTGGAAAAATCGTACGGGACACGTCAAGGTTTTAAACAGTTTGTGGATGAAGCTCATAAACGAGGAATGGCTGTTATTTTGGATGTGGTGTATAATCACGCTCATGAAACATCGCCACTTGTGCGAATATTCGGTGAATCCCGAGCTGATAATTTTGAGGATGGAAACCCACTTTTGGGACCCGGTCATGCTTACAATGTCTTCAGGCATCTAAATCATGATCACGAATACATTCAATACTGGCTGGACCGGATGAACCGATATTGGATTGAAACATACAATGTTGATGGATATCGGTTTGATCTGACCAAAGGTTTTGCAGCTAATCCAGAAATTAATAACAATGTGGATGCTTATAATGAACCAAGAGTTGAAAATTTACGCCGAATGGGCGATGAACTCTGGAGCGTAGATTCGGATGCATATCTTATCCTGGAGCACTTTCAACGAGAAGAGGAGGTTGAACTGGCCGACTACGGTATAGATGAAGGAACACCTGGAATGCTTTTTTGGAATAATATGAATAATGCCTATTCCGAAGCTTCTATGGGGTATAGCACAAATCTTTCAAATGCCCATTTTCAAAATATCAGTGGACTTGATATTCCAAACAGCATCACCTTTATGGAGAGCCACGATGAGCAGTGGATGATGTTCCGGAATTTGAATTATGGTAATAATGATGGTGCCGACTACGATATTGAGGACCTCTCAACGGCTCTGCAGCGTCAAAAACTGGCCGGTGCGTTTTTCTTTACGATTCCGGGACCTAAAATGATGTGGCAGTTTGGTGAGCTTGGTTATGGTGGCGGCGAAGGAGAATGCTTGAAACCGGGAGACGGCAGCGACGGCGATTGTCTCGCATCTGACCCCGGACGAACAGATTCCAAACCGATACGCTGGGACTATTATGATGATGAAGAACGATATTTGCTCTACAGGTCATGGAGTGAGCTTATCCGTCTACGAAACGACTACCCGGTATTTTCCAGTTCAGAAACCGACTTCAGCTCTTCGCTGAACCGTCCGGTAAAATGGATGCGAATGGAGCATGAAGATATGGACGCCATGATTGTGGGGAATTTTGATGTAGAATTTCAAGAATCGTCTATCACATTTAGTGATACCGGTACATGGTACGATTTTGTCAGTGGTGAATCACTTGACGTCGAGAGTGTTGATCAGGAGTTTGATCTCGCACCCGGAGAATTTCGAATATATACATCAGAACAAGTAGAGCCTGCCGAAGAAGGAGTGTTTTACAGAGCAGGGGAAAGTAATTTTGGTGAACTGCCGGAAGATTTTATCCTGGAACCCAATTATCCAAACCCATTTTACTCCACAACGACGCTTCGATATGTAGTGCCGGAAGAGAGGGAAGTAAAAATTGAAGTGTATGATGTGTTGGGTCGTCGAGTTCAAACTCTGGTAGAAGACCCTCAACACGCACGGGGAAATCATACCGTAGATTTTAGCGGAGAAGAGTTAAGTAGTGGAGTTTACATCGCCCGCTTAATTAGTGGTGATACAACATTGATCCAAAAAATGACGCTCGTAAAATAGTTTTATAGCTGCTACCAACAGCATCGATCATTACATAGAAAATTAGAAACAACTTATTATCAAACCGATGAACACAAACAAATACCTCATTACACTACTAACAGCGTTACTATTGACGTTCTCATTTTCCGCTTGCAGCGATGAGGATGATGTTGCAAGTGAATCAGACCGTGTGGTTCAAGCTCCGGAATGGGCCGTAAATGCCAATATTTATGAAGTAAATATCCGGCAAAATACCCCCGAAGGAACCTTTAATGCATTTGCCGAAGATATCCCTCGATTACAAGAAATGGGCGTGGAGATTTTGTGGTTGATGCCGATTCATCCTATTGGTGAAAAAAATCGGAAAGGAACACTTGGCAGCTACTACTCCATTGTGGATTATACTGATGTGAACCCTGAGTTCGGTACTAAAGAAGATTTTGCCAATCTGGTTCAAAAGGCGCACGATCACGATATGAAACTAATTTTGGATTGGGTTGCCAATCATACTGCTTGGGATGCCGTATGGACCGAGACAAACCCTGAATTTTACGAAAAAGATGAAGATGGCAATTTCTATCCGCCCAATGAGGACTGGGATGATGTTATACAGCTCGATGTTGACAGCCCTGAAATGCAGGAAGCAATGATTCAGGCGATGGAGTATTGGGTGGCTGAGTACGACGTCGACGGCTATCGTGCTGATGTAGCCTACATGGTACCCACCGAATTTTGGCAGGAAGCACGTCAGCGGCTCGATGATATTAAGCCGGTATTTATGCTCGCTGAAGCAGAAGAGCCTGAACTGCACGATAATGCATTTGATATGAGTTATGCCTGGGATTATGCCGCTACCATAAGAGATATTGGCGCTGGAGAAGCCGGCCTGGATGCACTTGATGAAGCTCTGGAGAGAAATTTTGATCTCTTTGATAAAGCCGACTATCGAATGTTCTTTACAACCAATCACGACGAAAACTCGTGGACGGGAAGTGATCCTGATATGTATGGCGAGAATTTTGAAAACTTTGCCATACTGTCTGCAACCGTATGGGGAATGCCGTTGATCTATAACGGACAAGAATCAAACCTCGACAAACAGCTCGAATTTTTTGAGAAGGATGAAATTGAGTGGGGAGATTATGAGTATCAAGATTTCTACACTACGCTATTGTCGCTCAATACCAATAATTCAGCTCTTTATAATGGTGAAATTGGTGGTGATTATCTGAAAATGACAACGGATCAGGATGATTCAATTTTTTCCTACAAACGAGTGGGGCATCATGAGGAAGTATTTGTGATACTAAACTTTGCCGATGAGGAAGTAACGTTTACCTTTGATAGCGGTGAGCAGGGCGAATGGACAAACGTTTTTGATGATGGCACTGTAACCGTTGAAGAAACGATGACACTGCCCGCAAACAGCTATATGCTTTTGGAACAATAATTTCAATCTCTTTTAATTAACTACAAAGATGAGTATAGAGCCAAAGCCGCGTCCCAGGTTAAGTTTTTGGGAAATATGGAATATGAGTTTCGGGTTTCTGGGCATTCAATTTGGATTTGCTCTGCAAAACGCAAACGTAAGCCGAATTTTTGAAACTTTAGGGGCTGAAGTAGATCTGATACCGATACTATGGCTTGCCGCTCCGGTCACAGGCTTGGTTATACAACCTATTGTAGGATACTTTAGCGATCGCACCTGGACAAGGTTAGGCCGTCGCCGACCATACTTTTTGTGGGGAGCAATTTTTGCTTCCGCCGCTCTAATTGTTATGCCAAACTCTCCATATCTTTGGGTAGCTGCAGGTATGTTATGGATTCTGGATGCATCCATTAACATCTCAATGGAACCATTTCGAGCCTATGTGGGTGATATGCTTCCATCAGAGCAGCGTACCAAAGGCTTTGCGATGCAGAGCTTTTTTATCGGTACAGGGGCTGTAGTCGCTTCAGCACTTCCCTGGATGATGACCAACTGGTTTGGAATAGCCAATACTGCACCGGAAGGAGTGATTCCTCCATCCGTTAAGTGGTCGTTCTATGTCGGTGGTGCTATCTTTCTGTTAGCAGTAATGTGGACTGTATTTCGATCTAAGGAATACTCACCGGATGAGCTGGAAGCGTTTGAGGAATTTGAAGATCAACAGCTGGAAGGCGACCCCGATGAGATTAAAAGAGATATCCCCATTGAAGCAGGAGAGGGGCAGAAGAAAGTTACTTTTGGGTACGCATTTATCGGCCTGGGGCTTCTTACCAGTATTGGCGTTTATTGGCGCGGATACGATGTTGAACTCTACATTGTAACGGTTGGATTGCTTGCGCTCGGTGCCATTTCGTTTATCGCAGGATTTCTGCAGCGAGGAGGAAAAACAGATCAGGGACTCGTGGTGGTTGCACATGACTTCTTAACCATGCCCAAAACCATGATTCAGCTCTCCGTGGTTCAGTTTTTCTCATGGTTTGCCTTATTTTCACTGTGGATTTATACAACGGCAGCTGTTACATCACATATTTACGGTACGAGTGATACAGCCTCTGCTCTCTACAACGAAGGGGCTGATTGGGTCGGAATCCTGTTTGCCATCTATAACGGATTTGCAGCAGTGATTGCATTTGCATTGGCACCAATGGCGAAAGTTACAAGTAGGAAAATTGTACATGCTGCAGCTCTAATTATTGGTGGATTGAGTTTTATCAGCATCTACTTTTTGAACTTTTCGATTGATTTATCAACTATCGGCCTCGATTTTGTGATTACATCACCCATGCTGTTGGTTATACCGATGATTGGGGTGGGCTTTGCCTGGGCAAGTATTTTAGCGATGCCGTATGCAATTTTGGCCGGATCACTTCCCGCTAAA
>SKWF01000254.1 GCA_007129085.1 Balneolaceae bacterium
ATATTCTTTTCGTAAACCTGAATGCTTGACTGAAACCGACTGATTTTTTGCTCAATCTGCCGCCCTTCTTTCTGGATTTCACGAATCTGTTTTCGCACGGCTTCAGGCTGCAGTCCTTCCAGCTTCTCTTCGATACCGTTTAGCTCATTCGTCTTCGACTCTAAATCACCGGCAAGCTGTTCTTTCTTCTCATTCAGTTTCTCAAGCTTGTTTTTCAGTCCCAATCGAATTCCGGCCTGCTTACTTTTGCTACCGCTTTTCAGAAATTGGTTTGATGTTATCAGATCTCCCTCTTTGGTCACTGCCGCAAACCCTGAGTCTTTCAACAGTTTTGATGCACTACTCATATCATCGGCAAGCAGTACTGACCCCAACAGGAGGGATGCTACATCATCAAATTTTGCATCCGCTTTGGTTTGATGGTAAATCGATTCAGGTTCAACGCTGTAATTACCTTGCAGTCTGTCCAGCGGGATAAATGTAGCTCGTCCTTTATCTTCCTGCTTCAAAATTTTTGACGCTCTTACTGCATCATCCATACTGTTTACAACCACAAAATTGATGGTATCACCAAGTGCCGCTTCAAGTGCTGGGGCATGTTCTTCATCGGTTTGCAGAACTTCTCCCACGGGCACCATCAGGGAGAAATCATCGGCATGATGTTCTGCCAAATAGGCCACAGAGGCCGGCAGCGCATCCGTTGATTCAGCCAGGTTCTGCATCAATTCAATCTCAGAACGGATGGCATCCGCCCGGCTTTTGATGGATCGAATGGTTTCCCGCAACGTCTCCCGTTCATCTTCGAGGGTAGTGCGCTGCTCTGTGATCTGTTCTAATTTCTGCTCTTCAGCTTCCTGCTCTTCAGTAACTTGAGAAAGTCTCTTTTTGGCAAGGTTCAATTCGCCCTTGGCATTGGTAATTTCATCTTCCAGATCATCAATATCCTGGTTAATGCGAGCCTGGTCATCCTCACTGTTCTCCAGCTTCGATTCCAGCTTAATCCGGTTCGATTGCAGGTTCGAGAGCTTTTGGTTTACATCGCTGATTGAAATTTCGAGATCGTAAAGTTCATGGCGTACTTTCGTGTACTGCTGCTGCAGTTCTGTAAATCGCTCTTTCGATTCCTTCAGACTCTTTTTGGATTGATCTGTATCATCAGAAAAGTTTTCGAGCTTTTTTATGCTCGCTTCTTTCAGCTCCTGCAGTTCTTTCAGGTCACTTTTACTCTGCTCAATCTCTTGTTGTTGCTGCGAAATAACGCTCTCTTCATTGGTAATTTTCTCCTTCGTGATCTTCAGGTTTGTTTCCATTTCACGAATAGAGGAGTGGAGTTGACTAACTCTCCGTTGAGCTTCCGATTGTTCCCGCTCTTTTTCTATAAGCTTGGTGCGGAATTTTTCTTCTGCCTGTTCCTGATCTTCCAGCTTTTTAGCAATTTCCCGTTTCTCTTTTTCTGCATTTTCTATCTGAGTCTTCAGCGGTTTCAGTTCTTTCTGAACCGCATTGAACTCATGCAGGTTGTACGCTTTATCGAGCTGAACCAGTTCGGTTCGATACGTTTTGGCTTTAGCTGCTTTTTCCGCTTGTTTCTCGAGTGATCGAACTTTTTTACGAACCTCAACTAAAATATCTTCGAGCCGTTGCAGATCTTTTAACGTCTCTTCCAGCTTACGAAAGGTGTGGCGTCGTTTCTCTTTGTAACGGGTTACTCCGGCCGCCTCTTCAAAAAGCCTGCGGCGGTCGTTATTGCGATCATTCAAAATCTCTTCTACCATCTTCAGCTCAATTACGGAGTAGGCATCGGCACTCATGCCGGTATCCATAAAAAGCTCCATAATATCCTTCAGGCGGCACGCCGTATTATTGATGAGGTACTCGCTGTCTCCCGATCTGTAAAGCCGTCGAGTAATGGTCAGCTCGCTATACTCGGTGGGAAGAATTCCTTTATTATTTACAAAGGTGAGGGAGACTTCAGCCAAGCCGAGCGCTTTCTTTTTTGCAGTACCGTTGAAGATAACGTTACTCATGGAGCTGGAGCGAAGAAGGGTAGGGCGCTGTTCACCGAGAACCCAACGCAGGGCATCTACAATATTCGACTTTCCGCAGCCGTTTGGCCCGACAATAGCAGTAATTCCGCTGTCGAATTTTACATGCGTCTTATGCGCAAAACTTTTAAATCCGTGTAATTCAAGTTCGGAGATGTACATATCCTATAAAATAAGAGGCAGCGGGAGTTAGTTATTGGAAAAGTTTAGAGCCGTAAATATGGGCTAAAGAGGGTACATTCACAAATGTTGATTTTCCTCATTAACCAATAATCCGCTTAGACCGTCATAATCTCTTCTTCCTTTTTCTCAAGCATCTCATCAATTTTTTTGATGAAGGTATCTGTATGCTTTTGAATCACTTCTTCGGCCTCAAATCTTGAGTCTTCAGGATGGGAGTTTTCCTGTACAGTACTTTTAATTTCATCGTTAGCGTCGCGCCGAACATTTCGAATACTTATACGTGCTTCTTCAGCGGTCTCTTTGGCTTTTTTAACAAGCTCTTTACGCCTCTCTTCGGAAAGAATTGGAAGCGGAATTCGAATCATGACACCATCATTACTGGGATTTAGACCCAACCCTGCAGCCATAATAGCTTTTTCAATATCTTCCAGTACGGATTTATCGTACGGTTGAACGGTGAGTAAACGCGCTTCGGGTGCATTTACATTCGCGAGTTGATTTAAAGGCGTCTGTGATCCGTAATAATTTACTTTTACGTTATCGAGAATAGAAGGTGAAGCTTTTCCTGCACGGATGTGGGAAAACTGTTTTTTACAGTATAGAGCTGCTTCGTTCATGCTCTCTTTGGCGGTATCAATAATAAGTTGAATATCTTCAGGTATCATAAAACCTTGGATTTAAATGAATAAGGTCTGTTTTTAACTACTGAATTTACTAAAACTACGTCTCATCCCAAACAACGGTCGTGCCAACAGGTTCTTTAGAGCAAACAACTTTTCTCAAATTGTCGGGCACGTTCATGTTAAATACAATGATTGGGGTTTTATTTTCGCGGCAGAGGGTAATCGCTGTTAAATCCATTACATCGAGTTGACGCTTTAATACATCTGCGCCAGAAATAGTGTCGAACTTTTTAGCGTCGGGGTTTTTCTCCGGATCTTCGTTATAGATTCCATCAACCCGGGTGCCTTTCAATATTACATCGCACTCAATTTCGATGGCTCGTAATGAAGCGGCCGTATCGGTTGTAAAATAGGGGTTGCCGGTACCGGCACCAAATATCACAACACGCCCTTTTTCCAAGTGTCGTACAGCTCGTCGGCGGATATATGGCTCAGCAATCTCTTCCATTCTGATGGCGCTCATCAAACGGGTTTGGACCCCTTTTCGCTCCATGGCGTCTTGCAAGGCCATGCTGTTAATCATGGTGGCAAGCATTCCCATATAATCTCCCTGTACGCGATCCATGCCTTCAGTGGCGCCTTTCACACCGCGAAAAATATTACCGCCTCCAATTACGATGGAAACTTCTATACCTTCTTCGTGAATGGCTTTTATTTCGTTGGCGTACTGTTCAAGAATGTCTGCATCAATTCCGTGTCCCTGTTCTCCCAGTAAAGCTTCTCCGCTTACTTTCAGTAATATTCTGCGATATTGATTTGCCACAGTTCCTCGAGTTAAAAGTTAGTAGATAGTGTAGTGTTGGCTAATCTGATGCGGTTAAATACAATTGTTATAATCAGCCGTAATGTAAACATCAAAAAAAAGGCCGCCAAAAATGGCAGCCTTTAAAAGAATCATTTAAGATTCGCCGAGTTGCATTCGATGGAATGACTTGACGAGTGGAGCATCGTTCTGCTCGAGGTACTCTTTAACAGAAATACCGTTGTCTTTCACAAATTTTTGTTCAAGCAGAACGCGTTCTTCATAAAAACGACGAAGTTTTCCTTTAGACGCTTTTTCAGCGATCTCTTCAGGTTTTCCTTCGTTGATCAACTGCTCCTTGGCAATATCAAGCTCTTTTTCAACTACAGTTGCATCAACGCCATCGCGAGTAACAGCAAGCGGATTCATAGCCGCTATCTGCATGGCAACATTTTTGCCAATCTCTTCGTCGTTGATGTCCCCTTCAAACTCAACCAATACGCCGAGCTGATTTCCGGGATGGATGTAATGAATAAGAGAACCGTCGGTCTGTACAAATACAACACGGTTGATCTCAATTTTTTCACCAATTTTCCCAACCATTGATTCCAGCTTCTTTTCAATCGTCAGTCCGTCTACTTCTTCCGTAAGAAGGTCGGCAACTGAACCGATCTCTTTTTCAAAAGCAACGTCGAGAAATTTATTGGCCTGTGCCTGAAAATCTTCATTTCTGGCAACAAAGTCAGTTTCGCAGTTTATCTCAAGAGCAACAGCTTTGCTGCTGTCATCGCTAATTTTTGAGAGAATTAAACCTTGATCTGCTTCTCGGTCGGCTCTCTTTTCAGAAACTTTTTGACCTTTTTTACGCAGAAACTCAATTGCCTGATCCAAATCTCCACCGGACTCTTTCAGGGCTTTTTTACAATCCATCATGCCGGCGCCGGTCTTGTCGCGCAGCATTTTAACATCTTTTGCACTAATGCTCATGTCAATAATTTTTTACTCAGTTACTGTTATTTCTTGTCGTCTTCTTTTTTTGTCTCTTCTTCAGATCCGCTTTCCTCATCTTGCGGCTCCAGGGAGTCAGAGTCTTCTTTAGCTTCCGCTTTTGCAGATTCGCTCTTCTTGTCCTTTTCATCAGCGGACTCATCAGAACTATCTTTTTTGCGTCGTCTCTTTCTGCGTTTGCTTGGTTTCGCAGCGTCAGTTACAGACTTATCATCCTCTTTATCTTTGGATGATTTTGCCTCTTCTGCAGCTTCTTCCATCAGCTCTTCTTCCTTGATGGCTTCACGCTCGGCATTCCCTTCGATAATTGCATCGGCAATTTGTGCCGTTACAAGCTGAATGGTTCGCGCGGAATCATCATTAGCAGGGATGATATAGTCGGGAATATCAGGATCACTGTTTGTATCAATCATCGCGGTAATAGGAATGTTAAGCTTAATAGCTTCATTCATCGCGATATTTTCTTTGATGGTATCCACTACAAAAATAGCACCCGGCAGGCGTGTCATGTTTGCAATACCACCGAGGGTAGCTTCGAGTTTTTCCTGCTCTCTGTCGAGCATCAATCCCTCTTTCTTTGTCAATTCTTCGTATGTACCATCTTTTCTCATTCGGTCAATCTCTTCCATTCGAGAGATACTTTTGCGAACGGTACTAAAGTTGGTAAGCATTCCACCTAACCACCGGTTGGTGATGTAGGGCATTCCACAACGGATTGCTTCTGTTTTTACAATCTCTTGGGCCTGCTTCTTGGTTCCTACAAAAAGGATGGTTTTTCCTGCACGAGCAAGCTTGGTAACTTCATCAAGCGCTTCTTGCAGGTATTTGTGGGATTTCTTGAGGTCGATGATGTGGATGCCGTTACGGTTCATAAAGATGAATTCTTTCATCTTAGGATTCCAACGGCGTGTCAGGTGACCAAAATGGGCGCCTGATTTTAATAGTTCTTCTACTGTTGCTGCTTTAGGCATGATATAATTGTATTTATGTTGAGTTAGTCCTCTACACAGGTCATCCCCGATGCGCTAATCCCGGATTGAATTTTTCAGAGCCGGAACACTCGGCGAAGGGTCGCTGCGTATGTGTGATTCAGGGCTCAGGTTACAAGGTTCAAGGTGCAGATCTGCAACTCCTGAACCGGTAAATGGTTTACAGGGCAAGAAATTTGGAAGCCGGATGGCTTCTTCCTGAGCCTTGCGCCCTGTACCATAAAATAAGTTTTACCGCTTACTGAACTGGAATTTCTTCCGTGCTTTTGGCTGACCGTACTTTTTACGCTCTACCATTCTGTCATCACGGGTAAGTAATCCGGCACCTTTCAGCTTGTCGTGAACGTCTTCATTCAAATCGTCTAACGCTCTTGCAAGAGCTAATGAAATCGCTCCGGCTTGTCCTGTAACGCCACCGCCGCGAACCGTAATTTTAATGTCGTACTGTCCGTGGAGTTCAGTCACTTCCAGGGGAAGTTTTGCAACATTAATACGAGCTTGCGTGCTTAGGTAGTCATCTATAGGATCGCCATTTACAACAATGTCTCCATTACCCGGCTTGATGTACAAGCGGGCTGTAGATGTCTTTCGTCGGCCGATATAATTTTCTTTCGCCATAATCTATTTAGATCTCAATTTTTTCAGGTTCCTGTGCGGTATGCGGATGAACGGCACCAGCAAAAACGCGGAGGTTTTTCAAAATTTTCCGTCCGAGTTTGTTTTTTGGCACCATGCCTCTAACAGCAGCAGTTACCAGCGAGGTAGGATCTTTCTCAAGCATATCTGCTGCGCTTGTAAATGTTTCGCTACCTGCATATTCAGTATGACGGAAGTACATTTTCTTCGTCATTTTATTTCCGGTAAGTGCCACCTTTTCAGCATTGATAACAATCACGTTGTCACCAATATCCTGGTGAGGCGTAAATTCCGGTTTATTCTTTCCGCGTAAAATCGTAGCAACTTTCGAGCTTAACCGGCCCAAAGGCTGATCTTCCGCATCTATAAGTACCCATTTTTTCTCAACGGTACTGGGTGTTGCGTTGTATGTTTTATTACTAATCGTATTCACGATATTCTCTTTAGTTTTTCCAAAATTGACAAGTCGATAAAAATAA
>SKWF01000218.1 GCA_007129085.1 Balneolaceae bacterium
CCCTTGGAATTAATTCACCTCTCTATGATTGAGAGTGGACTTGTACCCACAGCACAAAGCTGGGCATCAGCCGTAGGAATGTGGCAGTTTATTCGCGCAACCGGCGCTATGTACGGCCTAGAGGTAAATTGGTGGGTTGATGAACGTCGAGATCCGGTTAAATCAACCCGTGCCGCCGCTCGTCATCTCAACGATCTTTACGATATTTGGGGTGATTGGCACCTAGCATTGGCAAATTATAATATCAGCCCTCGCGGATTACGTCGTGCAATTCGTGCCGGTGGTGGAGTAGAAGATTATTGGTCAGCATTTGATTACTTGCCCCGCGAAACAAGAGGGTACGTGCCCGGTTTTATAGCAGCCACGACTATTGCAATGAACCCTGAAGAATTTGGATTTGAAAGCGATTATGGTGGTGAGGCTTATTCGTATGATGTAGCCCGTGTAGATGGCTTGGTACCTCTTGATCTGTTGGCAGAAGCTGCCGGAATTACAACACAGGAGCTACGCAGATACAACCCGGAGCTTTTACGATGGGCAACCCCACCGGGGGATAGCTACCCATTGAAGCTGCCTGAAGGCACCCGCGAAGAATTTATGATAGCGTACCAGGAAATTCCACAAGAAGATCGTGCACAGGAGATAGCCATGCACACGGTAAGCAGTGGTGAATCACTTGGATTTATTGCCCGTCGATACGGAACGTCGGTACGATCACTATATGAATCGAACGAAAATTTAAGCAGTACCATCCACCCGGGACAGCGTATAGTAGTTCCAATTGCACCCGGCTCAATGGAGCAGATGTCTGCCGATCGCCCCTCCAATCAACCCGGAGGAACAACGGCCAGTCGTAGCAATCAATCGAATCAGCAGCAACAGGTAGAGGCTCCGCCTAATACTACTCCAATAACCTATGCCGTTAAAAGTGGTGATACCATTGGCCATATTGCCGAATGGTTTGATGTACGCGCATGGCAAATTCGCGCGTGGAATAACATCAATAACACTATTCGCGTAGGGCAGCGTTTGACTGTTCACGTACCTTCGAATCGATCTGACTATTATGCCCAAATTGATGACTTAACTTTTGAGCAGAAACAAGATTTAGAACAGCGGCAGCGCCAGGGTGAAAATATATTCGCCATTCGGTTTGATGGAAGCTCATCAAGCTCGGGCGAAGCCACAACATATACCGTGCAAAGTAATGAAACGTTGGGCGGTATTGCACAGCGCCATGGAGTGAGCGTGGGCGCAATTCAACAGGCCAATAACTTAAATGGCACCCGAATTTATGCCGGACAAGAGCTTACGATTCCGGCCAGATAAAAATAATCATGAAAATTGCTAAAAAAATAGGATTTGCCGCACTCGTTGCGGCATTTCTTTTTACATCAATTGCACTGGTTCGAACCGGTGATCTCTATTTTCAGATAAAAAAGCAGCTTACCATCTTTAGTGATGTCTACAAAGAAGTTGCTACGATGTACGTAGACGAGGTATCACCTGAGCGGTTGATGAATCGGGGCATAAATGCCATGCTGGAAGAACTCGATCCGTACACCGTATTTATTGGTGAGGGAGAACAGCAAGAGATGGAGATCTTGTCATCCGGCAGTTATGGTGGTATTGGTATTGAGGTAGGATTTAGAGGTGATGATATTGTAATTATTGCTCCTATGGACGGATATCCGGCTGATCGTGCGGGAATCAGGCCGGGAGATATACTGGTGCGAATTAACGGAATTTCTACAGAGGGAATGAGTGCTGAGGAAGTTCAACAGCTAACAATTGGAGATTCCGGCACAGAAGTGACAATTTCTGTGCTGCGTCCCGGTATGGATCAGGAACTGGAATATACGCTGGAAAGAGAGAGAATTGAGGTTCAAAACATTACATATATCGATCACTTTGGTGAACAGAGTGATCTGCTATATCTCCAACTCAATAGATTTGGGCAGCAGTCAGCCGAGGAAGTACGCGATCAATTACTCGCTTCGAAAGACGAAGGAAACCTCAATGGATTGATTCTCGATTTAAGAAACAATCCCGGTGGATTATTGAATGAAGCCGTGGAGATAGTCGATAAGTTCGTAGAGCCTGGAGTGACGATTGTGGAAACTCGGGGCAGAATGGATGCCCATAACAGTGCTTATGTTACAGAAGAGCCCGCAATTTTTGAAGATTTGCCAATTATTGTTTTGATGAACCGCGGAAGTGCAAGTGCATCAGAAGTTGTTGCAGGTGCTTTCCAGGACCTGGATAGAGCCGTTGTGATTGGTGAAAGCAGCTTTGGAAAGGGATTGGTGCAAACCATCAGGCCACTCTCATATAATACATCTCTGAAAGTAACGGTTTCAAAATATTTAACTCCGAGTGGACGCAGTATTCAGTCGATTGATTATGCAAATGAAGAAGGGGGGATTGGCCGAGAAATTCCGGATTCGCTCCGCAGACCTTTTCAAACCAAAAATGGACGAACTGTTTTTGACGGGCAGGGGATTGACCCCGATATAAATGTTGATGACGATGCAGAAAACAGGGCAGAAGCTGCAATGCTTCAAAATAATCACTTTTTCTTTTTTGTGAATGAAACCCTGGCTTCAATGCAAGAAGATGAGCCTGATTTCCCCTCGGAAGCATTTGAGCAGTTTCTGGACTATTTAGATGAGCAAAATTTTGAATATTCATTGCCGGCAAAAGATCATCTTGATCAATTAAAACAGCATGCAGAAGATTTTTCGGATGAGGATGAATTTCATCGGCAGATTGATGAACTTCAAGCATCTCTTGTAAACAGAAAACAGCAGGAGATTGAAGATAGTCGTGAGTTTATTGAAAAACATTTGCATCGTGAATGGACGGCGCAGATCCATGGGGGTGATGCGAGAACCAGGATCATGCTGGATAATGATCGATTTATGAACGAAGCGATTGAACTGCTGCTGAACAACGATAATTACAAATCTATATTAAGGCCGTAAATTTGGGAAAAGCCGATCTACATACACATACGACGGCTTCAGACGGAGCAGTAAAACCGGAAGATTTAATAAAGCGCGCAAACGAAAAGGGATTGAAAACTCTCGCTATAACCGATCACGACACGATTAAAGGTTATAAGCTTGCGAAGCCGGTAGCTAAAGAGTTGGGCATTGAGTTGTTAACGGGAGTTGAACTCACGGCACTTTGGGAAAATCGAGAAGTTCACATCCTTGGATACTGTTTTGATGAAGATAATCCCGGTATGCTAAAGTTACTGGGTGCTCAAAAAAGAGCGCGTCGCAAACGGATGGATCTAATCGTAGATCACCTGAAAAGCAAAGGGGTAGATATTGATATTGAGGAGGTAAAAGCTGAAGCGGGCAGAGGAAATATCGGCCGGCCCCATGCGGCGGAAGTGATGGTAAATAAAGGAATTGTGGCCTCCATTGGCGAAGCATTTATTCGTTATCTTTCATCCGAAAAACTTGAAGACATTCAAACCGACTATAGTTCACTTCGTAATGTTGTGGAAGTCGTTCAACAAGCGGGTGGTGCAGTGAGCCTTGCACATCCCGGTAGATTATATTCTGCTGCCGAGGTGGATCAGATGATCACCTTCGGCCTAGATGGGATTGAATGCATACACCCAAGCCACAACTTTACGGTACAGCGAAATTTTTCGAAAAAAGCCTCAACAAACAATTTATTGGTTACCGGTGGAAGTGATTTCCACGGGAAAGGAAAATCAGATTATGATCCGTATTTTGGAATTGTAACGCTTGGGGAACAGCATGTTATGGCATTGAAAAGATTGGCTCAACGTAGAAAGGAATTAACGATTTAAAATCCGGTTATATATGAATTGGAAAGACGTGAAAATTGCAGTGGTAGCCGCTAAATGGAACTCCTTTGTTACCGATGATATGTATGAAGGAGCAATAGAAGCTCTGAAAGCAAAGGGGATAGCAGAGGATAATCTTTTTACTTACCGATGCCCCGGCTCCTACGAACTTCCATTGGCTTGTAAATATTGCCTGGATAGTCTTAAAGTAGACGGAGTTGTTGCCATTGGCGCGGTAATTCGTGGCGGCACCCCTCACTTTGATTATGTGTGCGATGCAGTTAATCGAGGAATTACCAATTTGAATACAACATATGGTAAGCCGGTCTCGTTTGGAGTTCTAACAACGGATGATGTTGAACAAGCTGTAGAACGAGCCAGTTTAGACAAAGGAAATAAAGGTGCTGAAGCTGCTTTAGCTGTATGCGATATGCTGGAATTGAAGCAGAATATCGCTTCAGCAAGAACGTAAATAAATCTTGAATATCGGCTATATTAGCTCTAATATATATGGCTTGAAAGAATTCACAGAATTATCTCTTTGAAAGAATTTACACTTACAAATAACGTGCAGACAGAGTCTGACAAAAAGCTTCAAGAGCAAGTTGTAGATGGAGGTTCGATTCCCGAACATATCGCCATTATTATGGATGGGAACGGCCGATGGGCACAAACAAAAGGTAATGTTCGGATTTTTGGCCATAAGGCCGGTGTTGATTCCGTTCGTGATGTTACCGAGTCTTGTGCGCAACTTGGTGTAAAACACCTGACTCTTTACGCTTTTTCAACAGAAAATTGGAACCGTCCCTCCATTGAGGTTAGTGGACTCATGAAGATTTTGGTTCAATCTCTTCGTGATGAAGCAGACCGGCTGCACGAAAACAACATAAAATTTGTAACGATTGGCCAAATTGAACGGCTTCCAAAAAAATGCCAGGAACAGATTAAAGAGGTGACTGAGTTAACGAAAGACAACGACCATTTTCAGCTCTGTCTTGCTCTTAGTTATTCCGGACGTTGGGATATTACCGAAGCCGTTAAAAAGATTTCTCATCGCGTTAAGTCCGGGGAACTCTCTCCTGATGATATTAACGATGATCTTATAAGTTCACATCTCTCTACTGCAGATATTCCCGATCCGGACCTTATTATTCGAACCAGCGGAGAGTATCGAATCAGTAACTTTTTACTCTGGCAGTTAGCTTATTCGGAACTCTATATTACAAAGACCTATTGGCCCGATTTCCGAAGGGATGAGCTGTACGAGGCAATAAAATCCTACCAGGGACGTGACCGTAGATACGGGAAAGTTAAAAAAAGCAGTTATAACAAATCCGCATCTTCAGCAGTTGTTAACCAAATTATATCTTAATTAATTAAAGTAACTAAGTTTTTGCACGTGACTATATTATTTAAGCGTTTCTGTATTTGCATCACGGTTTTACTTATCGCATTCGGTTCTCATCAGCAGGTAGTCGCTCAAGACCAAGATACTACCGGCATTGAACTCGAAGATCCTACCAATGTTTTCCCTCGCCAATTTGAAATTCAAAACATATCGGTAACCGGGCTGATTACCTCGCGAGAGAGTTATCTGATCAGCAGCAGTGGTTTGGAGGTTGGAAACACAATCCAAATCCCTGGAGAGGATATTCCCAATGCTATAAAGCAGATATTCAGAACGGGTCTCTTTTCTGATGTTCAAATTTATCACGAACGGGTATCCGGCGGGATTGATGTGGAAATTGCCGTACAAGAACAGCCGAGGCTTCAAAGCTACAATATTGTGGGTACAAGCCGATCGGAAAGACGGGATTTACGTGAAAAACTTAATCTGCTGTCAGGATTTGCTGTTACAAGTTCCGTGCGAAATCAAGCCGTTAGTACAATTGAACGATATTTCCGTGAAGAAGGATATTGGGGAACCGAGATTGAAGTAATCGAAGAAATTACGGATGAAGAGCGTAATCGTGTAGAATTAACGTTTAACATTACTCCCGGTGAGCGGACCAAAGTTCGTGAAATTACATTTTCAGGAAATGAAAACTTTAGTGATAGAAAGTTACGAAGTGCATTTAGTGAGATAAAACGAGATCGCTGGTGGAGAATATTTAACCGACATGTTTATACCGAAGAGGAATTTGAAGAAGGAAAACGAAACGTTCGCCAATTCTACCGAGATAACGGTTTCAGAGATGTTCGGTTTGTAGGAGATTCCGTATATGTTGATACCTGGAGACATGGAAAAGATGGCGTTTATTTTGAATTTGAAGTAGAAGAAGGCCCGCAGTATAAAGTTCGAGATATCACTTGGGATGGAAATACGGTTTATACAGATGATGAGTTAACACAGACGCTCGGATTTTATGAAGGCGATGTTTTTGATGAATCAAGATTTGACCGTAATCTGAATTTCCGACAAGATGATGGAGATGTTTCCAGTCTCTATCAAAATAGGGGATACCTTTTCTTTAATGTGATACCGGAAATAAGAGTAGTAGGTGAAGATTCACTCGATATCCATCTCGAAATAATAGAGGATGAGATTGCAACAATCCGAGATGTATCTTTTACAGGAAATACAACCACACACGATGATGTTGTTCGCCGAAATATTCGAACAGTACCGGGTAACAACTACAGCCGTTCCGCCATCGTACGTACTGTGCGAGAATTGGGACAGCTTGGATATTTCACCCCGGAAGGGATTGAGCCCGATATTATACCGGATCAAGAAGAGCGTACGGTTGATATAAATTACATTCTTGATGAATCACAGGGATCAGATAACTTTGAATTTTCCGGTGGTTTTGGTGGCCGGCAGATTGGTGTGATCCTTGCTGCTCGTGTAAACTTCAATAACTTTTCAGTTCAACGAATGTTTGAGTCCGGCGGTTGGGATCCAATTCCATCAGGTGACGGACAGCGCTTGTCGTTAGGTATGCAGGTTACCGGTACCGGCTATAGAAGCTACAACTTTAGTTTCCAAGAGCCGTGGTTGCGTGGGCGTCCAACATCGTTAGGCGTTAGCCTCTCGTACGATTTCCTAAACTTTGATCAAAATCGCCGGCAGCAGTTTGGCGGGTTTGCAGGCACCGGCGGAACGGGACGAAGTAATGAACTTCTTTCAGCCAGTGTAAGTCTGGGTCGTCAACTATCATGGCCAGATGATTACTTTTCGCAGCGAACCATATTGAAATACAATCGATTTAACGTTGCCGGATTTGCGCAGTTCTTTGATGATGGAGAAGCTGATATTTTGAGTTTGGAGCAAGTTATTGAGCGTAACTCAGTAGACAATCCAATTTCTCCAAATACAGGTTCAAGGTTTAGAGCATCGGCCGAAGCAGCAATTCCACTCCCTGATTTTGCACAGTTTTATAAACTGAAAACTTCTTACCAGCATCACGCAACAATTATTGGTAGGCTTGTACTTACTTCAACCGCTGAATTCGGTTATATGGGGTATTTTGGTGAATCAAACCGGAGTAACTTCCAGCGCTTTTATCTGGGTGGAACAGAACTTCAGCAGCGACAAAGTTTTGTAAACGATAATATTGATATGCGTGGATTCCCCGGTGGATTTGGCGGTGTTATATCTCCGGTTGATGAACGCAGAAACCAAATTGGTGGACGGGCATACAATAAATACTCCTTCGAATTACGTTATCCGGCTGTATCATCAGAACAAATACAGTTGATTCCATATTCATTTATAGATGCAGGAAATGCATTTCAGGGTATGAGCGATTTTGATCCATTTAGTGTAAAACGTGCAGCAGGTTTTGGGGCGAGAATATTCCTCCCAATACTTGGATTAATTGATCTCAGTTACGGTTACAGGCTTGATGGAACAATTCCATCAGCTGAAAGCCCATCAGGATTGCGGGCAGGTGAATGGGAATTCTTATTCAATATTGGAGCACCATTTTAAAATGAGTCGGGTATTGTCCATATTTTTGATCCTTTTCTTTACGGGCGCCAGTTTGGTAGCCCAAGATCAAAAAATTGGCTTCATAGACTCCGATTTAATTATGGAAAATATGCCGGAATATTCGGGTATTGAACAGCGTTTGAATCTTTTAAGTGAGGGTTGGGAAGATGAAATACGTGAGTTGGAATCGGAAATAGAAGAGCTTGAACAAGAGTTCGAGGCACGGGAAATACTTTTTACTGATGAGATGAAAGAGCAACGACAAAATGAGATTTCGAACCTTAAGCTCCAGCGTGATCAGTTTGTACAGGATAAGTTTGGCCCTGAAGGCGAATATTTTACCGTACAGCAGGAATTGTTAGCCCCAGTACAACGGCAAATATTTGATGCTGTTACAGCCGTGGCAGAACGGCAAAATTTTGATTACGTTTTCGACAGAGCTCAAGAAACTCGATTTTTATACACCAAACCTGACTGGAACCTGACAGAAGACGTTATGTTAGAGTTGGGAATGGACGCTGATTTAGTAAGGAATTAATCATAAATAATAGTAACTTTTGCGCCTTAAAAACGAACAAAATAAGCAATGAAAAAACTACTCCTATTTACATTAATCTCTCTACTGCCATTAATGGTAAGTGCACAGTTATCTGTTGGTATAATGAGCCCGGATGATGTACTCGATTCACTACCGGAAACGGCGGAGATCGAATCTGAACTTCAGTCGTTTGTGGATGAAAGAGAACGCAATTTCGAACGGCGCTACCAAGCTTATATCGAAAAAATAACTGAGTACTCTGAGCGTGTTGAAGCGGGAACAATCAGCGAGGCTGAACAACAAGCCGAAGAGGAAGAAATTGAAGACATGGAGGAAGATTTAACAAATCTCCAAAATCGGGTTGAACGGCAAATTAGGGAGAAGCAAAATGAACTCTTTTCTCCGCTGTTAAACAGAATTGAAGCAGCAATGGAGACCGTTTCACGAGATTTAGGTCTGGATTACGTTATAAATAAGTCGACCAGCACCGGAGATCCCATTGTATATTACGCCTCCGATCGTGGAGTAGATATTACGCAAAACGTTATTGATTACCTTACCGAAAACTAATACTTGAAATAAAACAACTATGAAATTAGCAACCTCTTTTATCTTTACGGTTTTAATTGCACTCTCTACAATGATCTCTGCTCCTGCGGCTCAAGCTCAGGACATGAAAATTGGATTTGTAGATCCGCGTGCGGTACTCGAGCGCATGCCTGAAATGCGGGCAGTACAACAGCGACTTCAAAACTTTGCAGAGCGCAAGCAGAGAGAGTTGACTGAAATGGAGCGGGAACTCCAAACTGAAATTGAGTTATATCAACAAAAAGTTGGTGTAATTTCAGAAAATGCTCAGCAGCAAGAAGAAGAGCGATTGACGGAGATGGATCAAAATTTCCGACAGATGCAAAATCAGGCTCAGCAGGAGATGCAAGAAGAACGTCAGCGATTAATGGCACCACTTCTTGATCAAATTCAAACTTCAATTAATGCTGTAGCTGACAGAAAGGGTATCGACTATGTACTGAACACAACTACATCTACAGGAGACGTAATAATTCTTTACGTATCCGAAGAGGTTCAGCAAGAGTATGACATTACAGATGAAGTGATGGCAGATCTCGATATCTAAATGAATAGTTAGGTAATCAACAACTTAAAGGCAGCCTGATTTAATCGGGCTGCCTTTTCTGTTTATAGAGTATGTTTAATGGCGAATTTCCCGGGCTGATTCATTTATCGCACATTTTTACGGCGATTTCGTATATAATCCTCAAAAATATATCCACCGAGTTCATTAAGTGAAGAGTAGTAAGCCCGCCCTTTGTTGGCATCTGTTAGTTTTCTGACAAAATCCTGTAAATACGGATCTCGCGCAATCATAAATGTTGTGATATCAATATTGTCACGCCGGCACTTCACCGCCTCATCCAGCACTCTGTTTACGATTTTACGATCCAGGCCAAAACTGTTTTTGTAAATTTTGCCACCCTCAAACATAGCTGATGGTTTCCCATCCGTGATCATAAAAATTTGTTTATTGGAAAACTTTTTTCTCTGCAGAATATGCCGGGCTTTCTGCAGGGCGTGAAGCGTATTGGTATGATAAGGTCCCACCTGGAGATAGGGAAGATCTTTAATCTCGATTTCCCAGGCTTCATTGCCAAATGCTATGATATCTAGCGAATCTTTTGCATAATTATCCATTATCAATTCCGATAATGCCATCGCCACCTTTTTTGCGGGTGTGATTCGATCTTCTCCATACAGAATCATGGAGTGGCTTACATCAATCAAAAGTACTGTGGATGCAGATGTATAGTGGTCGGTATTGTAAACTTCAAGATCTGATTCCCGCAGGTTAAATTGATCGAGTGAACTGTGCCTAAGCATATTCATCATCGTTCCTGAGCTATCTATCTGGCTGATATCATCACCGGGAGACCAACTACGGGTTTCGGGCTGACGCTCTAATCCCCGGCCGGTATGTGGAGTTTTATGCCCTCCTTTATTCCCTTTTTTAAGCTGGTTGAAGATCTCTTCGAGCGATTTTTTTCGGATACTTCGATCGGTTTTCGCAGTGGGAACCATGATGGAGTTCTCATCATCAAATTCAATATATCCGCGCTCTTTCAGTTCATCTATAAAATCACCGAGGCCATATCCATCCTCAAACTGATCAGTAATTTCATACTCATCATCGAGGTCGTTTAACCAGCGGAGAGATTGTGCAACATCGCCCCCGGAGATGGATAACAACTGTTGAAATAGATCCCAAAGTGTATCAAATGGGGTTTCGGCTTGATGGTTAAAGCGCTCATCCCACTCTACATAGCGAAAATGCATATCGGTACTGTATTGAGTTTCAATTTCTTGTATAACCGAAGATGGTAATAAATCATTGCAGTAATTTGGTATAAAATATAAACGGTGAAGTCAGGAATTAGAACCAAATTCACTGATCTTTTCTTACCTTAACCGCCTATGCAAAAAATGATTGATCGATACCGATACGAGAATATTTTATGGAACGAAGGGTACAGCCGCGTTATGGGGCTGGATGAAGTTGGCAGAGGTTGCTTGTGTGGGCCTGTAGTTGCGGCCGGCGTGATTTTAAAACCCGGTGCGAAACTCTCATTCGAGGCTAAAGACAGTAAGAAGATATCCAAAAAGAACAGGGAAGAGTTTACCGATAGAATTAAAGAGGAATCAGAGTTTTGGACCATCAAAACATGCTCGCCAAAGGAGATTGATGAACTGAATATTTTGCACGCGTCCATCAAGGCGATGTTAAAATGTGCAGAGTATAACGGCGCCGATCCCGATTATCTGCTGGTGGATGGAAATCGATTTACATCTACCATTCTTCCATACGAGTGTGTGGTAAAAGGGGATGATAAGTCTGCTTCCATTGCAGCAGCATCAATCCTCGCCAAGGTTTATCGTGACAAGCTGATGGAATCTTTACACAAGGAGTTACCCTATTATGGATGGAATAGAAATGTGGGGTATCCTACAAAAGATCACTTCGAAGGGCTCGAAAAATATGGTTACACTAAATATCATCGGCAGAGTTTTAAACTCAGAACCGATAAAGAATTTAGCTTACCTGTAGATACTGAATGATCGTTTATAAAGATCGAGATTGAGGCATATTGCCAGCATAATGGTATTTGCCAGAAATGCAGACCCCCCATAGCTGACAAACGGGAGCGGAACTCCCATAATAGGTAGCACGGCCGTAGCACTTCCTATATTGATGATAAAGTGGGTAAAGTACAGAAAGGTTACACTTACGATTACAAGTTGAGCAAAGGGGTGTTTATGTGTGCCGGCCATATTTAAGAGCCGTAGAAAAAGCATCATGTAGAGAATTAAGACAATGGATGAGCCTACAAAGCCAAACTCTTCCCCAATTACACAATAGATGAAATCAGTCCATTGCTCAGGTAAAAATCGTAGTTGGGTTTGGGTGCCTTCTGTAAATCCCTTGCCTTGAAATCCTCCTGAGCCGATAGCGGTTTTAGCCTGTAACACATTCCAGCCAGCTCCTTGCGGATCAAGTGTAGGGTTCACAAACGCTTCAACCCGGGCACGCTGGTGAGGTTGCAAGACTTGTTGTAACGCAACTTCTGTTCCAATTACAACAACCAGCCCTAATACTACGGATGATATAGTGAGCCAATTTCGTTTCTGTAAAAGGAATATTGTAATGGTAATAATTACCATGGAGATGACGCCATACTCCAAACCAATTACTGAAAAGTAGCCAATAATGGCTGGAGAAATCATTAAAAGTGATATGGCGTACGGCAGGCCGGACCAAAAAAGTACTACGGGAATAAGTGTTAAAAGAACCAGGGCGGTTCCGGTATCATTTTGTAAAATGATGATGATCACTGGAACCAGTATCATCATAACTGTGGTCAGTGCTGTTTTTAAATTACCTACAGAAATATCACGGTGCTGTGTTAGATAGCTTGCCACAGCAAGTACCGTCGAAAGTTTTAAAAATTCACTGATTTGTAATCTAAGGCCAAATATAGATAACCATCGGCGTCCACCGCTAACTTCAATACCCGTAAATATGGTTAATACCGCTAAAAAGATAGTTACACCGTAAAAAAGGTATGCTACACTCTGAAATGTACGTGGTGATATAAATAGAATACCGATGAGCACCACCAGAGATATTGAAATCCAGATGATTTGCCGCGTAAAATTCCCCTGTATGTAAGAGGGCAGGAACTGCGAAACAGGGCCCTGGGTAGCGCTGTAAATAGCTACGAGACCAACAACGGTAAGTGCTCCCCAAATGGCAATAACCGACCAGCTAAAGTCTTTTATGTCAATCATGGCAGTACCTCTTCAACTTCACTTTCAACTTCTTGTTGAACTTCGATCGGCCGTGGCTGAAAATCTAGCACGTAGTTTAAAACGTGTTCTCTTTTAACTTCTCCTTTCAAATACTGCTCGATAAGTAGTGATGCAATTGGGGCCGCAGATATTGAACCAAACCCTGCGTTTTCCATCAGTACTGCTACGGCAATCTGCGGATCGTCGTAGGGAGCAAATGCGATAAACCAGCCGTGATTTTGTCCGTGTGGATTTTGTGACGTACCGGTTTTCCCAGCCACGGCTATGTCTGGAATATCAGCATAAAAGCGTCCACTGCCTTCAGTAATAACACCGCGCATACCTTTTCTAACGGCTTCAAGGTGTAGGGGTTGTATCCAGTCTATCGAGGTACGTTCAGGGTTGGTGTAACTAATTGTATTGTCGTTATTACGAGTTCCACTTACCAAGTGGGGTTGAACTCTATAACCTCCATTTGCAATAGATGAGACGGCAACCGCCATTTGAAGTGGCGAAACGGATACCATACCCTGCCCAACTCCCAGGCTCATTAAATCTCCAACGCCCCAGTACCGATCGCCAAAAGAACGCTCCATATAGGTGCTATCAGGAATAATTCCATTACGTTCGAATGGAAGATCGATGTGGTTTCTGGCTCCCATCCCAAAATCTTTCATCTTTTCAGCCCACTCATTCAGGTGCCCGTCAGAGGCTATGCGGTCCATCATCCAGAAAAAGTAGGTATTACTCGATTTTGTTAGAGCTTTTTCCAGGTCATAATATCCGGGATCGGCTAAATCATGATAAGCGCGACCACGCATATATGCACCGGTATTATAAATTTCGGTCTCGGGAGTAATCAAACCGAGGTGTAGGCCAAAAAGCCCCATAAAAGGTTTAAAGGTTGATCCCGGTGGTTGTTGAGAAGAGATGGCACGGTTAAATAGTGGGTTTAGCGTATCTTGGTTTACACTTTCCCAGTAGTCTCGGTCAATTCGTCCCGAAAGTTTTCTCAAATCGTATTGAGGTGCACTAACCAGACTAAGAATTTCACCGGTGTTTGGATCCATCGCCACAGCGCCACCTTTTTTGTTCTCCATGATCTTCTCGGCAAGGGCCTGTAGATCAGCATCAAGCGTTGTGATTACATCGGAGCCTTTTACGGGGGGCTTATTTAAATTCCCATTGTCATAGCTGCCAAGAGCTTGTCCAAATGCGTTGACTTGGAGATATTCCGTGCCTCGTTCTCCGTTAAGGTAATCTTCATAAACCATTTCTATACCACTGCGACCAACTTTGTCTCCCAAAAGCATAGTACCCCCATTATTTCTGCTATCGAGAAATTGCTGACGGGTGGGTTCTCTTAGATACCCCATTGCGTGGGAAGCGGTAATTCCGAGCGGATAATTTCTTTTACTCTCTATTTGGTGGCCAATGCCGGGTAGTCGCCATATATTTTCTTCAATTGCTGTAAATGCTTCAAAAGAGATTTCCGTAAAAAGTCTCGAGGGACGATGCCAAGAGTATTGTTGAGCCTCAAGAATACGCTCAAGAATTTCCTCTTGGTCGGTTTGGATAAGATCAGCTAAAAGAGGCAGGTTCTGCATATCAAATTTAGCCGGGGTAATGGAGATAGAATAGATCGGCTGATTTTCGACAATAATCTCTCCGTGTCGATCAAGAATCAATCCTCGTGCAGGATTTACAATATCCATTCGGATGGCATTCTGCCTGCTGAGGGGATCATATTTGTCATGATCCACAATTTGGAGCTGAAAAATTCTTCCAAGCATCACCAAAAATCCAATAAGGATTATCCCCTGGAGAATCCGTATGGATGTTGTAAAATTTTGCTTGCTTCGATTACGGGACATACTAATTATCTGTTCGCACGAGGTGTAAAAAACTTCCGAGAGCTGCGGTGTAAAGAGTGCTTACAATAAGCAGACTAAATACAACAAATTCACTTGCGTACACTCCGGAAAAAGAGCTAACGAAGTAGAAGATGATATTATGCAGAAAAGCTGCTCCGGATACAATTAAAAATACTTGCCAGATCAAGAAACTGTTTTCTGAGGTTCTATTTAAAAAACCATGGAGAACAAAAACCAACAGGGTTTTGGAAAACATGTTGAGCCCCCATAAATCTGTCAACGAATCCTGAAGCAGCCCCAAAAATCCGGCAATAAGCAGTGTAGTTGTTCGGTCTTTTTTGGTACACAACCATAAAACGAACAAGAGTACAAGATCTGATTCGGCATCGTAGATTTGCAGGTGGCGCAACAGAATTACCTGTATTGCTACAAAGCCAAATCCAATAAGAAGTAAACGAAAGTTTTCAGATCGAATCAAAACAGTTCTTCCTGTTGTTCTTGAAGGTTTTGGATAGTCGTATCAGGTTGAAATTTTACAATAAAAGCTTCGGAGAGCGTAAAAAGATCCGCAAATGCATTTAAATATATCGTTTGTGTTTCAACGCCATCTCCGGGTTCAACACGCGTTACCTCCCCAATTGGAATTCCCTGCGGATACTGGTTGCTAAAGCCGGATGTTTCTACAAGCTGGCCCTCTTCAACTAAAATAGTTTGCGGAACATGGTTAAGTACCAACTCGCGATAACCCGTAGACTGCCACGATACAATACCGAAAGCCCTGGTGTCGGCTACACGAGCACTTACTCTAAAAAGTGAGTTAGAGTAGAGCAAAACCTGCGAGTAGTTACTTGCTGTAACAATTACCTGGCCAATTAATCCATCCGAATTAATTACCGGCATGCCAACTTCAACACCGTCGTTACTACCGGCATCCAGTGTGAGAGAATTGTTCAACCCTGCGAGCTCTTTGGCTACTACTTGTACGGGAATCATTGAGTGAGATTCTTTCTCTCGCAAATCTAGCAGGTCACGGAGCACTCGGTTCTGTTGTTCAACAGCACGGAGGCGACTCAGTTCATCCTGCAAAAGTACATTTTGCCTCTGCAGGTATGTATTAGTAGTAAGTGCTTGCCGATAAATGCGAATATTGGAGAGTGGCTTTTCGAGATAACTTAAAATTGTAATGGATGCTTTGCGTGCATTTTGCAGACCATCGTCGTACCTGTTCACCATTAACGTGATAGCAAGCAGTAGAATAAGGGCTGTTATAATGTAATCTTTAGCATCCGTTACTCGTCTCATTCACACATCGCAGATAGTTTATGATATCACAGTTCTGTAGTAATCAATATCTTCAAGAATTGCCCCGGTACCTCTAACTACAGCCGTTAGTGGATCTTCCGCTATGTGTACGGGCAGATCTGTTGTTTCCATGATAAGCTTATCGAGATTTTTAAGAAGCGCACCGCCACCGGTTAGCATGATTCCACGGTCGAGAATATCGGCTGATAGTTCAGGTGGAGTCTGCTCAAGAGATTTCGTAATAGACTCAACAATAGTATTAACGGATTCAGAAATTGCTTCACGCACATCTTTAGATGTTACCTGGCGAGTACGTGGTACACCGTTTACTAAATCACGCCCTTTGGTAATCATTTCGAGCTCTTCATCAAGAGGAGCAGCACTACCAATTTCGCATTTAATTTTTTCCGCCGTTCTCTCACCAATCAACAAATTGTGATTTCTTCTAAAATAGTTGATGATATCCTCATTCAGCTCATCACCACCCAAACGCACGGATTGTGCATAAACAATTCCTGAGAGAGCAATAACGGCGATTTCCGTTGTTCCACCACCAATATCTACAATCATGTTACCCACCGGCTCGTGAACATCAAGCCCGATACCAATAGCTGCTGCCATCGGCTCATCCACAAGATAAACCTCTTTGGCTCCCGCATGTTCAGCACTATCACGTACTGCGCGTCGCTCAACCTCCGTAATTCCACTCGGCACACAAACAACCATCTGTCGGGTTGATGAGTACCAGCTCACCTTCACTTTTTTAATCATGCCGCGAATCATCTGCTCGGCAACTTCAAAATCTGCAATTACGCCATCACGAAGTGGGCGTACCGTGCGGATATTTTTGTGCGTCTTTTCGTGCATCAGGCGAGCTTCATGACCTGTTGCAACAGGAGTGCCCTGATTGTTCAGCGCAACAATAGAAGGTTCGTTTAGAACGATTCCTTTATCTCGTGCGAAAATCAGTGTATTAGCGGTTCCAAGGTCAATAGCAATATCGGTGTAAAGGAAGTCAAACAGTCCTTTTTTACCTTGAGCTTTCTTCGATTCTTTTTTTGTCTGGGTATATGTGTCGGACATCTAAATACGGTGGCGTTATCATTGAGTTTTATATCATTCGAAAATACGAGATTGTAGCTCTATTTGCGAACTCAACTTTATTTTATTACAAGCGATTACTTAATGCCGAAAATGGCGGATTCCAGTGAACAACATAGCCATGTCATTTTTATTGGCTGCTTCTATAACTTCTTCGTCCCGAATGCTTCCCCCGGGTTGAATTACGGCGGTTGCACCGGCCTCTGCAGCTGCTTCTACACCGTCAGCAAATGGGAAAAATGCGTCTGATGCAATGACACTGCCTTTGAGCGATAAGTTCTCTTTTTGCGACTTTTGAACGGCAATTTCAGAGCTGTCTACACGGCTGGTTTGCCCCGTGCCAATTCCCAACGTACGACGATCTTTAGCATAAACAATTCCGTTCGATTTAATATGCTTCACTACTTTCCAGGCAAATCGTAGATCTGCCATCTCTTTTTCTGTCGGCTTTCGCTTAGTGGCAATGTTTAGATTATTTTCATTTACATCAAGTCGATTTTGTTCTTGAGCAACAGCGCCTCCAAAAATAGAGCGATAGGTAAGATGATTGGTGGAATTAAATGCTTTTATTTTCACCAATCGCCGATTTTTTTTCTTTTTCAAGAGTTCAAGTGCCTCTTCCGAAAACGACGGTGCCAGAATAATCTCCGTAAAAATTTCATCTATCTCTTTGGCGGTATCGATGTCGAGAGTCTGGTTAGAGCAAACAATTCCACCAAAAGGGGATACCTTATCAGTTGCAAAAGCTTTCTTGTAGGCTTCATTCAATGAGCTATCGGTGGCAGCACCACATGGCACCGTATGTTTAAAGATGGCAATTGTTGGATCGGCATTTTCAAAGTCTGCCATAAAACCGAGAGCACCATCAATATCCAGGTAGTTATTGTAGCTGAGTGCTTTACCGTGAAAGCAATCAATAAATTCGTTCTGTTCACCATACACGCCCGCTTTTTGATGTGGATTTTCTCCATATCGCAGATCGCCGGATTTTTTCAGTGATACCGAGAGTTGCTCCGGTACGTCTAACTTGTCCATCGTTGCAAAGTAGTTACTGATTGCCGAGTCGTACTCTGCGGTGTGCTCAAATGCTTTTCGTGCCAACGATTGCCGGGTTGAAAATGTGATCCCGGAATTTGCAGAGAGTTCATCACCAACAGTTTTATACTGCCCGGGATGGGTCACAACAGCAACGTGTGCAAAGTTTTTCGCTGCGGCACGGAGCATAGTTGGGCCGCCAATATCAATATTCTCGGTGGCAACGGCAGGTGTTACATTCTCTTTTTTGATGGCCTCCTTAAACGGGTAAAGGTTCACGACTACCATCTCAATGGGATCGATATTTAAGCGATCAAGCTCTTCATTATCTGCTGGGTGGCTTGTTCGGGCCAAAAGTCCACCATGTATGATAGGATGAAGCGTTTTTACGCGACCATCCAGGCACTCTTCAAAACCGGTAATTTCCGAAACATCTTTCACCGGCAGACCTGCATCCCGGAGCACAGCAGCAGTACCGCCGGTGCTAATTAACTCTACGCTCTGTTGATGGAGTGCTTTGCCGAGCTCTACAATTCCGGTTTTATCTGAAACAGAAAGTAGTGCACGTTTAATTTTAAGGTCGTTTGTTGGGAGAGATTCGAGGGGTTGTAAAGCCACGGCTATTAGTTAATTATTTTCGGTTAAAAGTTGGTTAATTATTCTTGGTAGCAGTTTATGCTCTTCCTGTAATACTTTTTTTGCCAATGATTCGGCATCGTCATCAGAAGTGACAGGGACAGTTACCTGTTCGATGATATCCCCATCATCGTAATGTTGATTTACATAATGAACAGTACAGCCAGATTCTTTCTCGCCGGCTTTAATAACGGCTTGATGCACCCGGTTACCATAAAAACCTTTACCACCAAATTTGGGAAGCAGTGCAGGATGTATATTTATGATTTTTTGATCAAATGCGTCGACGACTGATTCTGGTATTTTTTTCAGAAATCCGGCTAATACTATCAGGTCGGGATTCCACGAAAGAAGTGTCTTTAACAACTGATTCTCGTACGCTTCCCGATCTGCGGTGGAGATAATTTTAACGGGAATATCGTTAGAATGAGCGCGCTGAATGGCACCGGCTTCGGGGTTATTGGTTATCAACCCCGATACGTTTGCTGAAATTGAACCTGTTTGTATTGCATCAAGAATTGCCTGAAAGTTTGTACCGGATCCGGAAGCTAATACGACCAGTTTGTTCAAAGCAGAAAGTTCATTCAGGTTTTAATTTTGCAAGAAGATAACGAAAAGAGATGTGATTATTCACCCTCTTTTATTGCCGGCGAGGACGGGGGCGTGGAGTCAGGTTTTGAGTGGGGATTACCGAAAGCATCAAGCCGAAATACACGGTAATTATTGTAGCTCCAGGACGCCTGGTTGATGGTAATTTTAATGATTGTTGCAATGGGAATAGCGACTAACATTCCCAGAAGTCCGGCGGTTTGGGCGCCAATCATAATAATAAAGAGAATAGCCACCGGGTGCATATCTGCGGAACGGGAAAACAAGAGCGGTTGAAGAATAATGTTGTCGACAATTTGAGCAATGAGCACTGCTAAAATACATGCGATCACCAGCGAAAAATCACCGGTTTCTATAATGGAGATACCAATTGAAAGCACGTATCCAATAATGGGACCAAAATAGGGGATGGAGTTTGCCAGGCCGATAGCAATTCCTACCGAAGCGGCATTATTAAGACCGGCCACAGAAAGTGCCAGCCAACTTATAATTCCGACAAGTGTACACTGTACAAAAACACTTCGGAAGTAGACGCCCAGCCGGGTCTCAATTTTATCAATAAGGCTGAGGATCGTTTCGAAATATTTGTTGGGAACGAGTCGAAGCAGGTCGCGACGGATTTTATGTCCATCTTTAAGAAAGAAGAATACCGCAAAAGGGATAATTAAAAAGGCGGCAAACAAGTTTGTAAAAAGATCAATCAGGTCGCCAAGCACATCGGAAAACCTGCCCACATCAAATAGGTTGTTCGATAGCACTGCAATATTTTCGCGCAGATATCCTTCCGGTATGAAATCAAAATTGCCGATAAGGCTTGCTTCAATTTGATCGGCGATAAATCGGAGATTGTCGATATCGAGCTGTCGGGCAAGACTGGCCATCTGATTCGCTATAATGGGGATTACGGTGGTTGACCCCCAAACAATTACCAAAATAAGGGTGGCAAGCGTTATAGCTGCTGCCAGCGTGCGATTTAATCCGGCAGACTGCATTTTGTTCACAATCGGATCGAGCGTGTAGCTAATAAGCATGGCGAGTATAGCGTATAGTGCCAAGTTGATATAATTAAATACAACAAGCACGATTAATACTGCAGCCAATACCACCAGGCCGGATTTAATAATTTTGTCGAGCGTAAGGTTATTCAGCATTCAGCTTTTCCAATATAATTGGCAGTGCTTTTTTTATGGAGTCGGACGTATAGCCTTTACCGGCAAGATAACGGTAAATTTTCTGTTTACGTTTAAATAGATCCGGTTCTCTTAAAAAACGCGATCTTCTCTTCAACGCTAAATCTACACAAATCTGATCTTGCTCCAAATCAGATGTAGCATTTTCTACGGCAATTTCCGCAGCATTTTTTCCTACTCCTTTTTTTAGCAAGGCCTGTTTTATTTTGATGGGGCCCCACTTACGCAATTCAGCTTTGTCGGCGGCAAATTTTTTGGCAAAGCGATCATCCCTGAGGAGCTCTTTGTCATCCAGCTCTTGCAGAACATCTTCAATAATTGCAGCTGAAAACCCTTTTTTTAAGAGTTTTTGTTTTAGTTCTACAGAGGCGTGATCTCTGCCGGACAGTAACAGGTAAGCTCTGTCTTTAATTTTTTGATGTTCTTCAGCTTTTTTGATGGATTGATAAAGGGAGTGGGTGAGTTCGGTACCTTTATCTAATGAAAAATCGAGCAGCGTTTGGGAGGATACGCCAATCAGGAAAGTTTTGTCGTGAAAAAGAGAAAACCGATCGTTTCGCTTTTTTTGAGGGGAGATAGATGTGACCCGCAACGGAAGTTTTTCCGCCACAGGGTCTGTATCCATATTTTTCCATGCGTCGTTACGACTCATCAGCTTTCGCGGTCTCTTTTTCTGCTTTTTTCTCCTCTTCCGGTTCCTCATCATCCGGCATCAACTTTTTGCGGACGGTATCTTCAATCTGCTGTGCCAACTCCGGATCTTCTTCCAGAAACTGGATGGCCGCGTCTGAACCCTGGCCGATCGGTTCACCATCATA
>SKWF01000269.1 GCA_007129085.1 Balneolaceae bacterium
CTTCTACAACCTTTTCTGTGCCGGAGCATGCAGTAAGAAGAATTAAAAGAAAGAGCGTTACAACCGGTTTGATCATTTGTTAGCGTCGGTTTCGGAGCATGTTCATCATCATATCAGAAAATCCGATTAATCGAACAGAATCGGAAAGCTCTACAACAGATCGATCGAATGAATCGGTATTAATTTCTGTAGCGCTTGCGGTGTAAACCGTTTCGCCATAATCTACAACCTCAATATGTAGTGGGAAACTGTTTCGGTTCATCACCAGTTCGATGGGAATATCGCTATCGGCAAAATCTTCACCCGACTCGTACCAGAAATCAAGCAGCAGGCCCCAGTGAACTTTAATTTCATCAGTTAACCAAATTGACACATACTGGTTGGGATCATCTCCCTTCAGCCGCATCTCTTCGGTATTGTAACCAAGAATGGTCATTCTATCACCGGTCTCTTCAACTCTGTGTTCCCAATCAAACTTCTCTTTTTCGGTTTGATTTTGCTGCCCCTGAAACCGCTTAATAAGTTGCACGAGTCCATCCAGATCATCTTTGGAAACTTTCAGAGCTTCATCTGGTTTGGTACGAAATACAAAATCTTGGAGGTCATTCCGAATCAGAATGGCATCGGTATGCATGCCGCTCATTACATCAACAGGCTCATCGGCCTGAATAAAAATGCGATCTTTGGTTGTAGTCAACGAAAAATTTGTCGACTCAACAGATCCCTCGGTAAGTTCCTGCACCTCAATTTTTATCTCGCCTTCGAATTGAGCGAAAAGTGTTGTTGTAAAAAGGAGCGTAATGGAAAGTAAAAACAGCAATTTTTTCAGCATGGCAGCGGGAATTAATCGTTAATGGGAGATCAAATACACACCGATTACACAAAAATGTTTCAAGCGAGCACCTCTTCCGCCTCATCCATTTCAATATTTACTTTATGGATCCATCCACCGGCTACAACATCATCGCCTTCGTAGCATACAATGGCCTGGCCCGGGGTAATTGCTTCGCGCCCGGCGGGGAAATTCACCTTAATTTCTTCGTCCGATATTTGTGTGATGGTACCCTTGGCACCGGCATCGTTATATCGAATTTTACCGGTTATCTCCATTGAGCCACCGGGTATTTTATCATACTTCACCAGGTTCAGCTCTTTGGCTTTGCAGGTCGTACTTATTAAATCCTCTTTTTTGCCGATGGTAATTACGTTATTCACCGGATCGATATCGGTTACATACACCGGGTACCCCATCGGCAGATCGAGCCCGCGCCGCTGGCCGATGGTATAGTATGGATAGCCTTTATGTTTGCCGACAATTTTGCCGAATTTATCTACAAAATTTCCACCTTTCACCCGCTCTTCGAGCCCATCAACCCGGTCGTTCAAAAACCGGTGGTAGTCGTTATCGGGAATAAAGCAGATTTCGTATGAATCGGGTTTGTTTGCGACGTTCATCAACCCGAAATCTTCGGCGAACTGACGAATTTCTGTTTTTCGATAGTTCCCTAACGGGAAGATGGTTCTGGAGAGGTGCTCTTGCTGAACGCCCCACAGTGCATAGGATTGATCTTTATCGTGATCTTTCCCTTTTGAAATCACATATCGCCCATTTTCTTCGCGAACGTTGGCGTAGTGGCCGGTTGCAATATAGTCGCAGCCGAGGTTATCGGCCCGGCGCAGAAGTGCCGCCCATTTGATGTGGGTATTGCAAAGAACGCACGGATTCGGGGTTCTGCCGCTGGTGTATTCGTCTACAAAACGGTCGATCACCCAGTCGCCAAATTCATCGCGAATATCTACGATAAAGTGTTTAAACCCATATTTTACCGCAATATGTCGGGCGTCGTTCATCGACTCTACGGTACAGCAGCCCGTTTCTTTCCCGCTATTACCACCGCTTCTGTGGTAATCCCAGGTTTTCATTGTAATTCCGATTACGTCGTATCCCTGTTTTTTGAGCATTACGGCGGCAACAGATGAATCTACACCGCCACTCATTGCAACAAGAACGCGTCCTTTTGTACTCATAAACTTATTTTCTTAGTTAGCCACCCAAAATAAGAATTTTCTGTGTAATTCGTGTGAAGGCGATTAACGAATTGGTTTAACGATTATTGGAGAGAATTCACCGGCCATCGTACTGCAAAAACAGCCGCAAAAACTACATGTATAGATATGGCTTCCAGTTCTCTTGAACTCCACCCAGTAAATTCTGGAAAAATGTGATATGAATGGGACGATACGGCTTTATTTTGAGAGGCATTTTTGCCTCAGCCGGGGTACGGCTCCCTTTTTTAACATTACAGGTATTGCACGCCGTAACGAGATTTTCCCAGGTATCATTACCATCTCTGCTGCGTGGCATTACATGGTCGAGGGTCAGATCTGATTTTCTACCACAATATTGGCAGGTGTGATTATCCCTCTTCATGATATTTCTGCGTGAGAGCACAATACGGTTGTACGGAATTTGAATATACCTGCGCAGGCGAATGACACTCGGGTAGGAGAATTCATCGTCCACAGTTCGAATGGCACGATCCGGATCATCATGTAGCATCTCAGCCTTTTCAAGAAACAGCAATTTCACGGAGCGCTGTACTGAACAGACGCTCAAGGGCTGATAATCCTGATTTAAAACTAAAACGCCGCTATCCATTGGATGTTACAATGAGAGTTTACACTAACTTTGACGCTACTTTAAACGTCATTTTTATCGTATCTATTATTATTCTTTTTGATCAAAATATCAACCCCAACCCTTCGTGGCTCTTAATCCGGCATATATTATGTAAGATTTGGATTGATGTACCCACAAATATCATCTCTTAAAAAAAGGGATCTCATATGGTCATGATAACCGATTTTGAAGTAATTGATGTTTTCATTTGCACTCAGATTTTTACAGCAGAAAAATTTATAAAAAAGAGTGAATTTCAGTTTCCCTATCTAATAAAAGTACCCTATTTTTCGTTAGTAACAATTTGATTAAATATCGACCTACAGAATATAAACAAGCGCTTCCACAGGAAATTATTATGGCAAAAACTAGCTACCCTAATCCCACGGCATACTACAAAGAACCGGGACCTAAATTAGATGAAGAATCCCCATTTGAATCGATGATGGAGCGTTTCCGTTTTGCTGCGGAAATTCTGGAGCTCGATGAGGGAATGTTCCAGTATTTAGCCAGTCCCGTAAAACAGGTTATTGTTTCCATTCCTGTTGTTATGGATGATGGAAAAATTAAAGTTTTTGAAGGGTACCGTGTAATTCATGACAACGTGCTTGGCCCATCGAAAGGGGGAATTCGTTTTGCCCCGGATGTAAACCTGGATGAAGTAAAAGCACTCGCCTCTTGGATGACATGGAAATGCGCCGTGGTAAATGTGCCGTTTGGCGGTGCAAAAGGTGGTATTCGATGTAATCCCAAGGATCTGTCGAAGGGAGAGCTCGAGCGTCTTACCCGTCGATATACAGCCAACATGCTTGGAGTTTTCGGTCCGGATAAAGACATTCCCGCGCCCGACATGAATACCGACGAGCAGGTTATGGCGTGGATTATGGATACCTACAGCATGAATTCACAACGGACCGAGACGGCCGTAGTAACCGGTAAACCGATTATTTTGGGTGGCTCGCAGGGTAGAAAGCAAGCAACCGGGCGTGGTGTTGTAACAGTAACCTTGGCAGCACTCAATAAACTCGGCCTGATGCCGAACAAAACAACCGTAGCCGTACAAGGATTTGGTAATGTAGGTGCTGTTTCAGCTGAATTAATGTACGAACAAGGCGCCAAAGTCATCGCCATCAGCGATATCTCAGGAGGGTACTACAACGCCAATGGAATTGACATCCCTGACGCCCTTGAATACATGAAAAACAACAACCGTTCGCTTGAAGGATATAGCAAGGCGGAAAAAATATCTAATGATGAGCTTCTGGAGCTGGAGTGTGATGTGTTGATTCCGGCGGCAAAAGAGGATCAGATTAGTAAACACAATGCGCACAAAATCCGGGCAAAAATTATTGCAGAGGGAGCAAATGGCCCTGTTACTGCAAATGCCGACTCTATTCTTGAAGAGAACGGCGTGATGGTTGTGCCGGATATATTGGCAAATGCAGGTGGTGTAACTGTTTCGTATTTTGAGTGGGTACAAGACAGACAGGGATATTTCTGGACTGAAGAGCGTGTAAATCGGCGACTAAATCGTATGATGAGAAGCGCCTTCGATAACCTCTACGAAGTATCTGACCACTATAAAATCACCCTGCGGCAGGCTGCTTATGTCTACGCTATTAATCGTGTGGCAGAAACGTTGGAACTGCGGGGAATATACGCTTAAACCCATTTTTACTCTATGTCACAAACGTTCCGGTTAACCCTCAAATCTACATTTGAAGAGTCTGAGAGAATACCGGACTTTGTGGAAGAGCTTCAGCAGAGCTGCAATCTTTCCGATGATATCACATCAACTTTTATGCTGCTTTTAAGTGAAGCAGTATCGAATGCGATTGATCATGGAAACGAGGGGGACCCGGAGAAAGAGGTTTATATTTTGATCGACATTTCCGACTCAAAAATTGCGACCTCTGTAAAAGACGAGGGAGAAGGGTTCAACCCGCAGGTTCATAAAGATCCGCTACAGGAAGAGAACTTACTTGATGCCAGAGGAAGAGGACTATTCCTTCTTAATGAGATGGCAGACTCCGTAACGTTTAGTGAAAACGGCACGAAACTCTCCTTTACACTACATCGGCCTAAAAAGTAATCGCCTTGTGGTTCAATCCATTGCGATGGATTGCAAATCTCCGCTGAGGCGTAAAAGTTCTGTTTCGGCCTGTTTGGCTTCAAATTTAGCCTCAATCAGTCTACTCTCTGCCGTTAGAAATGTACGCTGGGCTTCGCGAAGCTCAAGTGCACTAATTGTGCCTAGCCGAAAACGTTCGAGTGCGATATCAAGTGTCTCCTCAGCATTCGACAGATTATCCTCCTCGAGATCTACCAGGTTAATGCTATTTGTATATGTTCTGTAGAGTTTCATAAACTCCGAATCAAGGCTCAACTCTCTTTGTTCAGCCTCAATACGGCTGTTTTTTCGATTAATCTTGGCATTTTGCACACGGCGATTTGTATTAAACCCATCAAAAATATTCACGCGAGCTGTAATTCCCACGGAGAGTCCGGTTGTTTCGTTAAAGCGGATAAATCCACCCGCTGTCTCACTGCGATCGTACGTATAACCTGAAGAGAGAATAATTTCGGGATATCGTTCTCCCCGTATTTCCTGAAGCTCAAGATCTGCCACCGTTTCACCGGTCCTGGCAATAAGAAGCTCTGAGTTTTCCGCCATCATTTGTTGATGGAGCTCTTCGCGCATCAATTGCCGATTTATGGGAATATCCTCTCTAACCGTAAAGTCAGTAACTGCCGATCGTGACAGAAGTTCATTTAGAGAAATTTTGGCTTCATCAAGCCTGTTTATCTCCCGAAGTACGGCCGATCGATCTGCATTCAAATCAGATTTAGCCTGTAAAAGTTCTACTTCTGAACCTGAACCTATGTCCACTTTAGCCTCTTCAATATCAACCCTCTCCTGGGATACGTCCACAGAATTTTGCAGCACATTTACCTGCTCAGAAATTCGGCTAATATTATAATACGACTGTATGATATTGGCTACAAGGAGTTCCATTTCGAGCCGCAATTCCTGGTCACTGATCTGCTGAAGTTCACCCAACCGGTCGTAGGTTCTGAACATTCTCAACCCGTCAAAAATTGTCCATTCTGCGTTGAGCCCAGCACTGCTAAAACTGCTTCGGGCCCCCGTTGTCGATTCAGATTCTCCACCTGCTTCAAAATCGCTATCCTCTACACTTTCGGAATGTGTTGCACTCAAATCCAATTGGGGAAAAAATCCTGCGTTGCCGAATGTTCGGTTATTTTCGGCTACTTCAGCACGATTTTGCGACAGCTGAACCCCGTAATTTTGCTCAAGGCCTATCTGAATCGCTTCATCCAGAGTGAGCAGATCTTGTGCCTTTACCGGCTGTAAAATCACAACGAAAAATAGAAGTAGTGGTAATAGAGTTTTCAAAAGTTTTATACGCTTGCAGTTTCTAATTTTTCAGCTTCTTCTGTTCGTTTGTCTATCTCTTTGGTATCGCTCTTATTCGATGAGATATAGGAGTACATGGCCGGAATTACATAAAGAGTGAAAATGCTGCCTATAATCAACCCGCCTACCACCGCTATACCCATGGATGATCGACTTTCTGCGCCGGCACCCAGAGCAAGAGCAATTGGTAAAATTCCAAAAACGGTAGAAATTGTTGTCATCAAAATAGGACGGAACCGAACAGCAGCCGCATCTTGAATGGAGTCCATAATAGACATCCCCTGTACCTGTCGCTGATTGGCAAATTCTACAATCAAAATTCCGTTTTTCGCAATCAAACCAATCAACATAATTGCGCCAATTTGGCTGAAAATATTCAGGGTTTGATCGAAATACCAAAGAGATAATAGCGTACCAAATAGTGCAAGTGGTACGGTAAATAGAATAATTAGTGGATCAAGGAAACTTTCGAACTGTGCGGCCAGAACCAGGTATATCAATACAATGGCTAGCACAAAGATAAAGAGCAGGCTTGCCGCACTTTC
>SKWF01000232.1 GCA_007129085.1 Balneolaceae bacterium
GCGCCGGCCGCTACGTGGGCAATCTCCAAATCTTCCACACCGTACCCTTTCAGCGAGTGAGTCTCAAAATGTTCGGTCAGCAGTTTATACCCGTAATCGCCCTCATACACCCAATCATCCAATGTGGTTTGATTGTATTCCCCAACCAGCTCTTCAAGCTTCTTTTTGGTTTTCTTTTGCAGCAACAGCTCCGATGGCTGCAGCGACTGCAACATGCTGTCCAGGTGACCGGAGCTCACCTGACTGAGCGCAAATTCTCCCGTGGATATATCAGAAAAAGCCACTCCCGCTGTTCCACCGGCGATAAATATGGAGGCGATATAGTTATTTCGTTTATGATCCAGCAGTTTATCAGAAAGTGTAACTCCCGGCGTGGTGATTTCCGTCACCTCACGATTCACAATTTTTTTGCCGGCTTTTTTCGCCTCATCCGGTTTTTCAGTCTGCTCACAAATCGCAACCCGGTAGCCTCGTTTTACCAGTTTTGGCAAGTAGGTATCCAGTGCGTGATAGGGAAATCCGGCCAGCGGGGTTTGGTCGCCACCATTGTTTCTCTTGGTGAGCGTGATGCCGAGCTCTTTGCTAATTAGAACGGCATCATCAGAAAACGTTTCGTAAAAATCACCCACGCGAAACAGTAATATAGTTCCGGGGTGTTTCTCTTTTACATCAAAATATTGCCGCATTAGCGGCGTCATCTTCTTCTTTTTCGCCATAAATGTTTTGTAGTTACCGGCTCAGGATTTATCAGTCGGCTGACTCTGTAAGGTATTGAAAATTCAGCTTTTTTTTAGGCCTTTCATGAATTGAAAAGTTCATCATTGATAATAAAAACAGAGCTGAAATATTATCTGCTCATCACTCCTAATTTGTATTAAAACCCGCATAGGTTATCTTTGCTATCTATGTGGCAAGAACACTGGCAGACAATAAAAGACTACTTCAGGCTTGTTGGGCGGCTCGCTATTAAAAAGAATATTTTCTTTAATGCGTCGGCCATCACCTTCAACCTGTTCCTTTGCGCAATTCCATTTACGCTTATTCTTGTATCCATTCTTGGGTATGTACTCTCTATAGATGCAGCCTTTGATGAAGTGATGCGTTACGGTCGTGAACTTTTCCCCGCATTCTCATACGAAACACAGGATGGCGATATTATTGCCGGTAGTATAACGCTAGAATCATTGGTAATGCCACTGGTTGAGGCTCGACGGCTTTTTGGTATTATTGGTCTGATTATTCTGATGTTTTTTGCACAGGGCTTGTTCCACACTATGAAGCATGTGCTCTTTGATGTTTTTGATATAGAAGATCGCCGGCATCCTATAATGGAATTTGTGTACAACTTCTTTGCGTTCGGTGTAATCGGAGGTGTTTTTCTCTTTTTTACCATGGCCATTTCTCTCATCTCCCTCTACCCGATCAGTGCATTTTCAGTTCCATTTACTGATGTCGAAATCCGGCTCGGCTGGATTACCGAACTGCTGGCCTGGTTGATTCCCATCATTTTCACACCTCTGCTTTTCTACGCTATTTATCGCTATATAAGTGAAAAAAGAATCAGCCGAAAAGTGGCATTTCTCTCGGCATTGGTCTACACTTTTTTGTTTGAATTAGCCAAATCCGGTGTTGGTGTCTATCTCGAATATGCATTTACTACCTACCAATACTACTACCAAGGATACACCGTGCTTATCATAATCGTAATCTGGACTTTTTACGCCGCAGCTCTGTTTGTCATCACATCCGTAATGGCTCGCGCCTACCAGGATCTATTTGAAGAACCTCAAAACCAAATTGAACAAAATACCGAGACTCAATTTACGTGATGAAACGTACACTCAGCATCCTTGACCGACAGTTTTATGCCAATCCCGATGTAGTGGAAGTAAGCCGCGAACTCCTCGGTAAAGTTCTATGCACTCGGTTTGATGGACTCCTCACATCCGGCATTATAGTTGAAACGGAAGCTTACTGCGGACGGAATGATAAGGCCTGCCACGCTAATAATGGTAAACGTACCGATCGCACCGAAACCATGTTTGGTCCACCCGGACACGCCTACATCTACCTCTGCTACGGAATCCACCATCTTTTTAATGTAGTTACCAACCGCACCGGCATGGCAGATGCTGTTTTAATACGTGGCATCTCTCCGCTCGATGGATTTGATACCATCAAAGAGCGGCGCGGAGAAATTGCGGATAAAAATCTGGCGAACGGCCCCGGCAAGCTCACGGAAGCCCTCGGTATCCGAACCACTCACGACACCCACGACCTAACCACACCTCCCATCTGGATTGAAGATCGGAACCACTCCATCAAATCGAACCAAATTAAATCAAGTCCGCGGATTGGTGTAGACTACGCCGGCGAAGATGCTCTCAAACCCTGGCGATTTACAACCTCTATTTTTTAAGATTTTTTATTAATCTCTTCCACCCACCTCTTTGCATCGACCTCAGTGCTTTAAACAAGAGTTTTGGTGTTAAACCAATATTGTTTCGTGATAAATAGTTTAACATTTAATGAAACGTTTTTGTCTGTTAAGTGATTAATTGCTGCACAACTACTAATCACAAAAAACAAAACAGATGAAAACTCTATTTACTACTACAATTTTTACACTGCTGCTATCCTTTATCGCAGCAAGTTCTATTTTTGCTACAGATACGGAAACCAATAACACTGCTACAGTTTGGGAAATTGACCGTGCACACAGCGCCATCAATTTCACCATCAATCACTTTTTCACACCTGTTGACGGTACGTTTTCAGATTACGATGCAGACGTGCACTTTGATCCGGAAAACCTGGAAGAGAGTCGCGTAAACGTAACCATTCCTGTATCAAGCGTTGACACCAGAAACGAACGACGTGATGGGCACCTTCAATCAGATGATTTCTTTAATGTAGAGCAGTGGCCAAACATCCAGTTCACAAGCCACTCCATCGAATCGAGAGGAGACAACGAGTTTGTTGCCATTGGCGAAATGACAATCCGTGACGTAACCAGAGATTTTGAGCTGCCATTTACACTTCAGGGAGTTATGGATCATCCCATGCAAGATGACACCGTTGTTGCCGGAATTACTGCAAGTGCAGAACTCATGCGCACAGATTACGGAGTAGGTGTAGGCGACTGGGCCGCAACTGCTGTTGTTGGAGACAAGGTTGATATTCAGCTAAACCTCGAATTAACCTCCGGCAAGTAATCAAATAAGCTTTACTTACCACAAAAGCCGCGTTTAAAAACGTGGCTTTTTTTTATAATCATTGAGGAAGTAACAGATAAAGAGTTATTAACCGCAGTGACGCTGGGTCGCGGTGAAATGACTGACTAATGCCAGTTTAATAACTCTCAGCTCTCTTTAATTTGCGACTGTATGAACAAATTTAAATCGAACTTGTTTCCTCAGCGCCATTGTGCCACCGCGGTTACTTTTTTTATGTGATTTATACAGATCGAGCTCACACTTTTCAAAATCATCTGTTATATTTAGGTCTAATTTTAAGACCTTACAACTCCATGAAAAAGAACGCATTTTATATTATAGCAGCATTTATCGTGTTTGCTGCTCTTGCACGTTTACTACCACACGCATATAATTTCACACCCATTGGTGCCATTGCGCTATTTGGCGCTGCCTATTTTGGCAGTAAAAAGTGGGCCTTTCTCGTACCCATTATTGCGCTCTGGATAAGCGATCTCCTGCTCAATAATTTCGTGTACTCTGCTTTTTACGAAGGGTTTGCCCTCTTTACAAGTGGATTTCTGTACATTTACGGTGCATTTGCCCTCATCGTTGTTTTAGGCATTTACCTTTTCGATAAAGTGACTATCCCGCGCGTACTTGGTGGAGCTATTGGCGGTTCACTCATCTTTTTTATTGTCAGTAACTTCGGTGTTTGGTTAACCAGCCCTATGTATCCGCTTACAATTGAAGGGTTGCTCATGTGCTACACAGCCGCCATTCCATTTTTCCATAACACGCTCGGCGGTACCGTAATCTACTCTGCAGTACTCTTTGGAGGATACGAGTATCTCAAGTACAAATCGCCCTCTCTCGTCTCGGTTGAAGCCTAACCATTTTGATGTCTCAAAAAGACCGGCCGAGAATAGCGTCTTTACTGCCAAGCCTCACAGAAGTTGTATGCGAGCTTGGTTTTAAAGATTCTCTAGTTGGTCGTTCACATGAATGCGATTTCCCGGTTGGAATTGATCATCTCCCCGTTTTAACGGCTCCCAAATATCCAACCTCATCCGGCGACAGCAGTAGCGATATTCACCAATCCATTACCGGGCTCCTGCAGCGGGGACTCTCCGTCTACGAAGTAGATGCCGAAAAACTGGCCGAGCTCAATCCCGATATCATCCTCACCCAAGACCACTGCGAAGTCTGTGCCGTTAGTTTTAGCGATCTGGAACGTGCAATACAAGATTATTTAAAACCATCTACGGAAATAATTTCCGTATCGCCCATCAACCTCCGGCAGGTGCTCGAATCATTTCAAACCGTTGCCGATGCGCTCGATAGTCACTCTTTGGGCAAAAAACTTGTCCAACGTACACAATCTCGGTTTGATGAACTTCGAAATCTCACGCCAAACCAAAACAGGCCCGAGGTTATCGCCATCGAGTGGATGGACCCAATTATGACGGGTGGCAACTGGATGCCTGAACTGATCGACATTGCCGGTGGCAAAAATCTCCTTTCAAAACCAGGTACCCACTCTCCCTGGATAGAGTGGGAAAAAGTAATTGAGGCCGACCCTGATTTCTTACTCCTTCTGCCCTGTGGCTACTCCATCGATAAAACGATGTCCGAAATTGAAACGTTAACGGAAAAGTCGGGTTGGACTAACCTTAAAGCGGTAAAGAATAACCGGGTATATGTGTTGGATGGCAATAAATATTTTAACAGGTCCGGCCCGCGAATTAAAGAGTCGGCAGAAATCTTGGCCGAAATATTTTATCCCTCTATTTTTAAGCCTCATTTTAAAGGCTCCGGATGGATAGATCTAAAAAATACATTTTCAATAAAACAGTGATTGATTCGTACAGATAGCATGTCAAAAAAAATAATCATTATCGGCGCTACATCCGGAATTGGCGAAGAACTAGCACGTCAGTGTGTAGAAAAGGAGTATATCGTTGGAGGGACAGGTCGACGTCTTGAAAGGCTTGAATCTCTCAAAAAGGAGCTTGGTAACTACTTCTACTATTCACAAATGGATGTAACCAATCACGATGAGAGCAAAGAGCAGCTCCAATCACTCATCGACCAGATGGGAGGGATGGATATCATTGTGCTCAACGCCGGAATTTCCAACCATCCGGCCGCTTCCATTACCGCCATGGAGCAAAAAGTAATTGATGTAAATGTGAGTGGTTTTATACAGATGTTTGGTGAAGCATTCCAATACTTTCGCAAACAAGGGTATGGCCATATTGTGGGAATCTCCTCCATAGCCTCCCTTTTTGGATCATCACGAGCCGCCCCTTACAGCGCTTCTAAATCATTTATCTCAACCTATATGCAGGCGTATCGTCAGCGTTGCAACAATCTTCGGGAAGATATTACCGTAACCGATGTTAAACCAGGATTTGTGAAAAGTGAAATGATTCAGGGCAAGAAAGGGCTCTTTTGGGTAGGAGAAACTGAAACTGCCGTAAAGCAGATGATTAAGGATATAGAGAAGAAAAAATCCTACTCCTACGTAACGCGGCGCTGGAGACTCGTAGCATGGCTACTAAAATTGACTCCAAACTGGATACTGGACCGGCTATAGATCTACAAAAAGATATAGATCAACAGAATGATAAAGGGTAATGTAAAAACCCAGTCCCAGCTCACTTTATGATATATTGGCAACTTATCCATCATAAGTTTTAAAACCAGACCTGATAAAGTTTGTTCCCGTGAGTTTTATTGCACTATTTGATCAACCTACCCAAGCCATCCTTCACGATCCAGGCTTCTGTACTGTATCGCTTCTGCAATGTGATTTGAGTTGATGTTTTCGGAATAATCCAGATCGGCAATGGTCCGGGATACTTTCAGAATTCTGTCGTACGCCCGGGCCGACAGCCCCAACGAATTCATCGCTTTCTTCAACATCTGCTCGCTGGCATCATCCAGCCTGCAAATTTTCCGGGCCAATTTGGTATTCATTTGGGCGTTGGAATAAACGGAATCAATTCCCATAAAGCGCTGACTCTGTATCTCCCGCGCGGCAATAACCCGTTCTCTGATTTTCGCTGAACTTTCCCCTTTCGATTTTGACGAGAGCTCTTCGTACCCAACTTTTTCTACATCTACATGCAGATCAATTCTGTCGAGCATCGGGCCGCTGATTTTACCGAGATATCGCTGCATCTGCACATTGGTTGCTCCTTCCGGATCAGCCGGATCGAACCAATCTCCCGTGGGTGATGGGTTCATCGATGCCACCAACATAATACGGCTCGGGTAACTTACGCTCATTCGAGCCCGCGAAATACTTACAAATCCATCCTCGAGCGGTTGGCGCATCACCTCCAGCGCGCTTCGCTTAAACTCCGGCAGCTCATCCAGAAACAGCACGCCATTATGCGCCA
>SKWF01000132.1 GCA_007129085.1 Balneolaceae bacterium
GTAATAATTTCTCGAGCCTCGCTGATGGGAACGGTACGTTTTGATTTCTTCTGTCCCTTGGCAAGATTTCCGAGCATATCTTGCAGGTTAAAGCCCATCTCTTCCATTCCCTGTGGTCCAAAAAGCTGCATCGTGGGTGTTTTACTTGATGCAACTTCAATCTCTATTTCACGATCTTCAAGATCTCCGTTTTTCAGTTTTTCACGGAACCGCTCGCGTGTACGCTCATTCAACTCCTCATCAGTAGCTTGATCGGCTTTAAAGCCAACTTCACCACTCGTTGCAGAGCTGTTCGGATTGGTATTTCGCTGCGGTTTTTTCTTAACGGGAGGGATCAAAATATCGAGGATCTTCTCCTCCGCAATTTTACGTGCTTTTCCTTTTACCCGCTCCTGCATCTCCATTTTCACCATGTTCAGGGCGATATCGGTCAAGTCGCGAATCATTGATTCCACGTCGCGTCCCACATAGCCTACTTCGGTAAATTTGGATGCTTCCACTTTGATGAATGGAGCACCGGCAAGTTTGGCAAGGCGACGGGCAATTTCAGTTTTTCCCACTCCGGTTGGGCCGATCATCAGAATGTTGTTCGGGATGATCTCCTCCCGAATTTCGGGATCGGAGTTGAGCCGTCTCCAGCGATTTCGAAGTGCAATGGATACGGATTTCTTTGCTTCGTTCTGGCCTACAATATATTTGTCGAGTTCGGCAACGATTTGCCGGGGTGTAAGGGACTGCTGTTCCACTAAATTCATAAAAAACTACTCAATTTCTAAAATACTAAGATTGTGATTTGTATAGATACAAATGTCGGCTGCGATGTTGAGCGATTTATCAACAATTTCGCGGGCGGTAAGGTTTGGGGCATTTGCTTTCAGTGCCCGTGCCGCTGCAAGGGCGTATGATCCGCCGCTGCCGATGGCTAAAATTTGGTCGTCCGGTTCAATAACATCACCCTGGCCGGATATAATCAGTGAGGTCTCTTTGTCCATCACTACAAGCAGGGCTTCAAGTTTCTGCAGGTACTTATCTTTTCGCCACTCTTTGGCGAGCTCTACGGCTGCGCGCTGCAGGTTGCCGTTATAGCTTTTCAATTTCTCATCAAACCGTTCAAAAAGGGTAAAGGCATCTGCAGTTGATCCCGCAAATCCGGCAAGGATGGATCCATCCTGCAGTTTACGAACTTTTTTTACGGTCGATTTCATCACGGTTTTATCGAGCGTGGCTTGGCCGTCTCCGCCAATTGCCACCTCTCCGTTGTGAATAACACCAAGTACAGTTGTTGCGTGTAATTTAAAATCTGACATTAATGGGGTTCTCAAAAATTTCTTTAGGATTGTCGGCTTCTACTCGGTCGGGGACGCTTAGATCGTGATGATCGACTGCTTTTCCCGTTTCCATTGCGATCATTCTTGGAGTAGTAGTCTAACTTCTCCTTACGTTTTTGTTCCATAGATTGATCTTCGAGCTGTACTTCGTGAGCCTCCAGAATTTTCTCGATCGACTCATCCCGCCAAACGGCATCGGTAATATCGAGCTCTGATCCCTTCAACGTCGCTTTAAATTCATTAAGCGATGTATTCTCATCAGCAATAAATGTGATTCGCATTTTGTAGCGAAGCTGCCATTTCCAGCGCGGACTAAATATCCCCTTGGTTAGGAAAGATTTGAGGTAGGGGTTTACATAAATATCAACCGCCCGGTATTGCGTGCTGTACTTCAGCTTGCTAATCCAGCTTTCGATATCGGTAATAATAGTATCCTGGCTAACAACCGATCCCGATCCGCCGCACATTGGGCAAACTTTCGATACGGAGTTAACCACGCTCGGCCTGATACGTTGACGCGTAATCTGTACCAGTCCAAAATCACTCATTCCAAGAATGTTGGTTTTGGCCTGATCTTTTTTAAACTCTTTTTTGAGCTCGTCGTAAATTTTCTTTCGGTTTTTATCATCCCGCAGGTCAATAAAATCGACTACGATAATCCCACCAATATCGCGAAGGCGAAGTTGCTTGGCAATCTCTCGCGCCGCTTCCAGGTTGGTTTTTAGGGAGTTATCTTCCTGCTTCTGCTTGGCGGCGTACGGACCGGAGTTAACATCTACTACGTACATCGCTTCGGTCTGCTCAAAAATCAGGTATCCGCCTGATGGCATACGTACGCGAGGGCTAAAGATGGAGTTTACATCATTACCTACACCTACGCTATCAAATACATTTTCTTTGCCCTTGTAGAGCTGAACGCTCGGCAACATTTTTGGCGCGATCTGTGAAACGTAGCTTTTAATCGATTTATATAGCTGATAATCGTCAATCAGTACGCGATCGTACTGCTTGGCAAAAAGGTCGCGAATCAGGCTCTCAGTAATATCGAGATCTTTGTACAGCAGGGTAGGAGGGGTCGACTCTTCAAGCTTGTTGAGCATCTTTTCCCACTTAACCAGTACCGTTCGCATATCTTCTTCGATAGATTCTTTATCCTGGCCCTGCGCTACAGTACGCACAATTACGCCAAATCCGTCGGGCAGCATATCACCCACCGTCTTTTTCAGGCGTCTTCGCTCTTTGTTATTGTTGATTTTTTTGGAGAGCGCAATGTATTCGCCCATAGGAATCAAAACGAGAAATCGTCCTGCAATGGTAATATCGGTTGATACCCGTGGCCCTTTAGAACCGATCGGTTCCTTTACAATCTGAACCAGCAGGTTCTGTCCGTTGCGAAGAAGTTTACCGGCAAGCATCTGCTTGTCGTAATTGGAGAGTTTGTTAAAATTCTTCAGGTCCTTCTCTGCACTTTTGGAGATCGCTTTCTCGCCGTTCATCATCTTGATGTACTGTCCGAGGTGGTCTCCGGCATCAGAGAAGTGGAGAAAAGCGTCCTTTTCCATGCCTACATCAATAAATGCGGCGCGGATTCCGCCCATAACTTTATGGACACGGGCGTGGTAGATATCACCTACCGTCCGTTGATTCTCTTCTGATTCTATGAAAAGCTGCGCTAACTCACCATTTTCTAAAAGCGCTACCCGGGTCTGTTTTCCCGAGGAATGAATAATGATTTGGTTCTTCATGTAGTAAATATAGTTTCATCAGAACCTCCCGATGTTGATAGGTAGTACAAGAAAAATGGGCTGCTATTCTCGCAGAAATAAACTCCACAAGTTGAAAAAGAAAGGAATAGCGACCTTCAGGAGAGGCTACAGATGTGTTATAATTCCAATTAGATGTACAATGTGATGGTCCACAAACAAAGTTTGTTGAACAAAAAGAAGTATCCTCCGAGCGGGAGACCGCTTGGAAGGGGTAAGTCAAATACCAGTATAAAAAGTGTAAAGCTTTGTTAAACAAAAGGTTATAAATATACTTGATGTTTCTTCTGTGGATTAACCATACTTAATAATATAGGGGAAACTTACCAATAATTAAATGTTGATCTATTATTTTTGGGAATGTTGTTATGGGAAATTAGGTGATTGGTTGATTAGGAAGTTAGGACCTACGAGTCGCAGATACCGACACTTCGGTGAGTTTGGGCGGAGTATTCCTCTTTTAACCCATGCAGTGAAATCCCGGTAGAGTTCAGTGCCCCATCCCTGTCCCTTCCCCATCGCAAAAGCACGACAGGGAAGGGAACTCAATAATTTATTTCTCAATATCTTTCAAGGAAATCACTGCGTTAAGTGAACATCTTCGATACTTCAGGCACGATTGGAAAAATGAACGCGAAAGAAAAAATAGCTAAGTAAATTGATCAAAGAGAATAATCTTAGGCAAGAAGTAAGTGTCGTTGATAGAAGCAAGAGAATCGCATCTTCTCTGCCTACCGGCGTATCCGCACGGGGTTCCAATTGAAAGTGTTGGAATTTTAAAGCCAGACTCTTCCAGGATTTCGCTCCGCTCAAACTCTTGAAGGTCTTCCGTCCCTCAACTTCCACGAAAATTATCCTACTCTTTTACCCTCTCAACGGATGCACCAACACTGTTCAGTTTCTCCTCGAGGTTTTCGTAGCCGCGGTCGAGGTGGTAGACGCGTAGCACTTCTGATTTACCTTTTGCTGCCATGGCGGCCAGAACAAGACTGACGCTGGCACGCAGATCGGTACTCATTACGGAGGTTCCGGACAGCTTTTGGCCACCTACAATCTCCACACGGTTTTTCTCTACTTCCAAATTAGCTCCCAACCGGTTCAGTTCCGGCACATAGCTGAACCGGTCTCTGTATATCGAATCGGTGATGCTGCTTTCGCCGGCAGCCTGGGTCATAAGTGTAGCCCACTGCGCCTGCAGATCGGTAGGGAAACCGGGGTAGATAGCAGTTTTAACGGATACTGGTTTGATTTTACCATTGGGCTTTACGCGGATCGTTGTGCCATCAATTGTGAACTCCGTGCCGACTTTTTTAAATACTTTTGGAAATACGCCAAGATCTTTCGGCTTGCAGCCGGTGAGCGTCAGGTCTGAGTCAGGATGCATAGCGGCGGCAATCATAAACGTGCCGGTTTCAATACGGTCGGGATCGTTATCAACGTCAACTCCGGTGAGGGTGTCTACTTTTTGAATGGTAATGGTATCGGTACCGGCTCCTTCGATATTTGCCCCCATTTTTGAAAGCGTATCGCAGAGCAGAACCACATCTGGCTCTTTGGCAGCATTTTTAATGACGAACTTTTCAGCCCGTTTTACGGCGGCCAGAACAAGATTAACAGTCGCTCCAACACTGCTCGGTTCAAGCTTAAATTCACCGCCGGGCACGGTTTCTTTAGGGAATGATCCAATTACGTAACCTTCATCGAGTTCGATGGAGGCTCCCATGGCTCGCAATCCCTTCAGGTGAAGGTCCACCGGGCGAGGGCCCCAGGCGCAACCGCCGGGCAGGGAAACTTTCGCATTTCCGGAACGCCCCAATAGAGCTCCCAGCATGTAGAACGATGCCCGCATTCTCCGCACAAGATCGTACGGTGCTTCGGGCAAATGTAGATTTTCAGGGTTGATGGTGAGCCTATTGGCATCCTCATCAAACGTAACTGAAGTACCGGTCACTTTAATTACCTCGTTAAAGGTGTAGATGTCCTTCAGTTTAGGTACGCGGTTAATGGTTGTGGGAGAGTCGCCTAAAATAGCCGCAGCCATCAGAGGAAGAGCCGCATTTTTTGATCCACTGATTGGAATCGTGCCCTTCAGTGGGGTAGGGCCTTGAATTTTAAATTTATCCACGGGGAGTAATTTCTAACAAAGGTTGATTTTTTTCTACGCTGTCACCTACTGAAACGGAAATCTCATCAATTGTTCCGTCGCAAGGGGCTTTTAATTCATTCTCCATCTTCATCGCTTCCAGGATCGCTACCGGTTCGCCCATCTCCACTTCGGCCCCTTCATCTTTCAGTAGATCAAGGATTTTACCCGGCATCGGGGCATTTAGCACGCCGATCGATTTCTCTGCCATCGTTTCAAAGCCGAGTTTTTCAAGCAGCAGCTCCTGTTCATTTTTTACCGTGGCGGATGACCACTCTCCATCAAATGTAAACTCTACATTTTGCCCGTTGGAGGATACATTATCAATTTTAAAAAGGCGAGTGCCGATACGCAGCAAAAAGCGCCCGTGCTCCTGTTTTATCAGTTCGTAGGAGTGGGTTTCGCCATTTAGTTGGGCGGTCTGTTGGTCGGGGTTGATGGAGATCTCAAACGTCTCGTCGTTCAGTGTTGTTTCAAACTGCATGGCGCTGGATGCTTGTTAAACCGTTTTTGGTAGCTTTAAAACAGAATTTATCGATGTTGTCGGAGTCGTAAAACGGGGAGACGGAAGTCTCCAGGTCTTGATCAAACACCTCAACATAGCCGTGGTTAATCAGCTTCATCAGGTCATCCCGAATGGTGCCAAATGTGTAGCCCGTTTCGGTTTCAATATTTGCAAACGTTTCCGGGTAAATAAGCTCCCGCAGGATCGTCCGTTCCGATAAACTAAGTTTTTCTTTCTTCATGAGATATCGAAGATAGCGCGTGCAGAAGTGAATGACAATTGTGAATTGCTACTCCACCATGATATCGCCGTAGCTGATGACGTTACCATCTTGATCCAGTAAAATAACTCTCTTCAGGCCCACCCAAGACTCTGGATTATCGAACCGACTCAACTCTCTGGGATTAATAGAAATAGTGGTAATGGAGTTGCTTTCTAAGTTATCATAATTTCCACTTGGTACATCTTGTTCAAACCCTTCTTCAGCAAACCAAACAATTGTTCTTAACCGAGTAACGGCTTGGTCGCGGTTGAAAATCTCAATTCTTACCTGATCAGATGTCTCAACAGGATTGGGATATGCAGGGGCTTCAATATCAACGAGACCTTGATAAAACGGGGAAATCCTCCAGTCATCTGGATCTTCTGATTCTATATCAACTCCATTTGTAGTTTTTGTAAAACCATCAGGAGCTGCAAAAGCCTCCCGCTCAAATTCTCTCTGATCATCACTCTGACCACATCCCGCCAACAAAATGAAACTCAGCAGCAGTATCGCTGTATATGGAGTAGAAAAGCGTGTAATGAATAAATACATTGGAA
>SKWF01000107.1 GCA_007129085.1 Balneolaceae bacterium
ACCGAGAGGCAGAGGCATCATCCTTTTCTATAAGAGCTCTAAATATTTGGCAGATATTGGATTAACGAAATGTATTCGGCCAACCAAATTCACCTTCCGATTAATGGGCTAAAAAGGAGGGTATAAATCGATAGATAATGAAAATTACATCAATACAGATAATCTAAACTATATTTACGTTGGTTAACCAGTTAAATACCTGTTTCTACCTTTGAACGATTTACTCTTATTGACAATAGGCAATACGCCTAATTGCAGCTGTAGAATAGGCACAACATGGCAAACGATGTGCTATACTTTAGTTTTTGGAGATAACCCAAATTGCATGAATAATGCCCGGAATATATCCAAGAATTGTCAGTAATAAATTCAACCAGAATGCGCCGGTTAATCCCACCTCTAAAAATACTCCGATCGGTGGTAGAATTATTGCAAAGATGATTTTTATAATATCCATATTAGGTACCCTCTTGATTAAAATTCAATTTATTCGATGAACCATTTAATAGCCTATGCCAAATCACAGAGCTACAGACTCTCAATATATCACAGGAATTTTCTATTAAAAATTTTTTGAAACGAAACAGTGACTTCTATAATAATCAGCCTTAGAAAGCATAAAACCGCTATTCTAATAATTATGCTTAGTGATAGAGTACCTCATAACAGACCTAAATTGAAGGTTTAGTTTTTACTCAATATCTGTTTTGAAACGATGATCAGATCAAATCTAAAACCCGTGATATAGTCATATAAGGATCAAGAAATCGAGAGAGAATAGCATGAAATGAATCAACTGTAAAAAATACAATTGTTGATCCAACCCATATAACCATTTATCGATTATTTGTTTTTATATAGAGAATCCCATGCATGTTTAGGAAAACCGATAGTCCGGCTGGCATCAACTCCATCATCATGAATGGTCTAAACCTTGTTTCATAAACACAAGATATTCTTATGGCAATAAAAACAGGTATCTTATCAACGATAGGTAATACTCCCCTGGTGGCACTGAATAAATTATACCCTGCCACTTCTTCCAAATTATTTGCAAAACTCGAGATGCTGAATCCCGGTGGGGGTACGAAAGACCGAACGGCTTTGCTGATGCTATCCAAAGCTGTGGAGGATGGTAAACTCGATCAGAACAGTACGGTTATTGAATCAAGTTCGGGCAATATGGCGATAGGCCTTGCCCAGGTTTGCCGGTACCTGGATTTGAATTTAATCGTGGTGACAGATCCAAAGATCAATCGCCATACAATCGATCTTCTTCGGGCATATGGAGCTGAGATCGAACATGTTACAGAGGCCGACTCAGACGGAAATTACCTTGAAAAAAGGCTGAAGCGAGTCAAAGAGTTGCGAGACTCCATACCGAATAGCTACTGGCCTAATCAGTATTCAAATGATCTGAATCCGGAAGCTCACTATCAAACCATGAAAGAGATTATTGATGTATGTACGGAGCCACCCGACTATCTCCTTGCAGCAACGAGTACGTGCGGAACCATCATGGGATGCGCAAGATATGTACGCGAGCATAATCTGAAAACAAAAATTGTGGCTGTGGATGCAGTGGAGAGCATAGTTTTTGGCACATCCAAAGGAAACCGGCTGATACCGGGCCATGGAGCCGGCAGGAAATCTGATCTGCTTGACGAATCCTATATTGACCACATATTTCATATGACAGATATAGATTGTGTTATCGGCTGCCGACGCCTGCTGCAGCGTGAATCAATATTGGCCGGTGGATCAACCGGAGCAGTAGTAATGGCGGTTGAAAAATTACAGTCTCAGGTTCCGGAAAATTCAAGCTGTGTGATGATCTTCTCAGACAGTGGTGAACGCTATCTGGATACCATTTTCAATGATTCCTGGGTAAAGAAAACGTTTGATAAAACACGGAAGCCAACCCAGAAAAATTCAGACAAAAATAGAGCGCATGCACCAACATCGGCTATATTAAATAGTAAAAGCGGGCTGATTGATGAGAGATGGCCAAATAAAAATGGTGGAGCTGAAAACCATTCGTGAAGTAGCAATCATAGGCGGCGGCCCAAAAGGAATCTATGGGTTTAATATTGAATAAGTTATGGAGTTTATCACGTCTCATCTAGGTAGAAATAATAACTGTGAAACCTTCAGTTTGCCGGATTCCATTTTCACCTGAATGGGTATTCGGCGGAGCAACGGAGTGAAGCCCTTTTGCTATCTATTCATCTCGCAGATAGGTTAAAGACTCACGATATCCGAACGTCATTTATCGATATGGGCGGGGGAATTCTGGTTAACTACCTCTCTTCAAAATCAGAATGTCATACAATTGTTAAGCACTTACCAATCTCTGCTTTTCAGATCTCTTGACAGTATCCGGTAACGAGTTTAAACAATCAATTATAATATTAAGGTGATAGGAATCCATAAATTGGTGTATGGGGAGTTCCAGCAGCCGATCTTTAAGCATACTAGCTCCTTTAAATCCATCCAATCCGAATGGAGCTTCCGGCCAGCCAACATAGCACAGCACTCCGGCATCAGATATTGCTTTTTGAATCTGGTCCCGTGTGCCCGTTGGAGTCAGAATCGGCATACTAAATGGCACAAAACCTTTTTTTAGTAAATATTGACCTTTTTTTTCTCTCTTCGCATACCGCTCCAATCCCATCGGAAAAAATGAATCCAGATCATTAATACCATTCAATAAATGGAGAAAGTTTTTGCGGCGTTTATCGACCATTTTGTCTAAGTCTGAAACTTTGTTATACCACATGAAAAAAAAGTCCATATTTTTAACCCGCACAAAATGTTGTTCCGAATAATTTATATACCCGTTATAACGCATCGTTGATTGTTTAAATGGGCTGTATGCTTTAAGTAGTTTATTAACCTTGTATTTTATGCGCGATCCTGCAAAATGATACATTGTAAAAGGAGTCCAAACCCTTTTGTTTCGGGATGGCTTAAAATCCCACGATTTTATATTTAAAACCATTGCCCCGCCGCAGTGCAGCTGCAGCATTTTTCTTGTACTGAACAATGTGCAATTACCAGTGGAGCCAAGCTGCCTTCCCTTGTAATATGAGTTCATAGTGTGTGCACAATCTTCAATTAGATATACACCTGCACATTCTGTAATGTTTTTTAATGGCTTCAAATCAACAGGAACACCAAAATAGTGAATGGCAAATACAGCCTGTGTCTGATCGTCTATCAAGTCGCTGATTTCTTTCAGGTCAATATTCAAATCTGTGGAGACATCGTAAAATTTAGGTTCATATCCCGCTGCAAGAATAAAGCGGTACAATTTTGCAGGAATATATACCGGCATCACTATATTCGGCTTTTTCATCGGGCGGTTTTCTTGCAGCCACACCATAACATCATAGAAAGCGTGTGATGCATTGCCATAATAATATGGACTGCCTTTAAACTGCCTCAAATATTGATCGAGTGATTTTTTACCGATCGGTTTTTCTGTATTTACGGATAACTTTTTCATTGAAACCCTCTCCTTTTTACTTTTTTGATCTATGCTCAATGCGTCTCAGTAGAAATTGTTTGTAATCTGTTAATCCCTCAAAAAGTGGTTTGTCATTAAAAACGAGTTTAAGATGTGATATCTCGCCCCTTCCCTCACTAACCACTTTCAGAATTCTTTTTACCAGACCAGAAAACACTCTACCCTTTTTAGAGCCGGAAACGATAGTTATTTTTTTGTTCTGATTGACTTTCGTGGCCATTCTTAATTTAAATTCTTCCGATCCACGCAGCATATCGAAAACTTCTACTCCATCTTTAATAGCTTCATTCAATCTTGCATATAGCAACACATTCCCCGGCCCCTGTTTTCTATACCGTGGGTTTTCATCCATGCCCCGGTGCATCAGATATACCCTGTTTTTATAGGTTAGAAGCACATCAACTGCTACAATTTTCTTCCCTTCGCCTACCGGAACCGCCAAATTAAATTCCATCCAATCTTTATCGTAAAATGATTTTGTGACCTCTATAAAAAAATCATGCATCCTTTTTTCCGAAAATGTACCGGGGAGTCCACGGCTGTTCCATTGCTCCTGATGCATTCGAATAAACTCCGCTACTACACCGGACAACTCCTCTGCATGCTCTGCCTTTTTTATATTAAAAATCTTGGTATTTCCTATTGAGCGTTTATAATAACGTCTGACATTATACCTCTCTTTAGCATTCATAGAGTTCAGATATGCGTCCCATGTAGAATCGAGTTGAATTACCGGACTCGAAGACGCTTGTTCTATTTTATAACTCCATTCGTAGTTAATTTTTTCCATTTGTGGAATCATCATTTTACTAATGGCGCTCTTACTAGAAACTTCATCAAAAACAATCTCATCGAATTCGGATTTAATCTCTTTAAAATGCTTGAGAATTAGTTTGTAAAATATTTTTTCAAAACCGGGGTGAATGATACAATCCAAGTAATCCGAATAGGAAACAGTGCCAAGTAAAGGCTCTCCTTTCGGCTGACTTACATAAGAGCCCAAAAAACGCAGGCAAGAGTATACTTTTCGGCCAAATAGTGTTACATCATCTTCAAAAAGTGGAGCTATAGCAACCAGCTTGTTTCCTTTATACAGTGCCACGATGTGCAAATTCTTTTTTGTACCAAAATGCTTCCACCATATACGATTCCATTCATAAGTTTGATAGACATGTGTGTTAGACTCCCGTACCAACTCAGTCCACTCTTGTTCAAACGCGTCAAAATCATCAGTTTGCGTAATGATTTTGACTTTTATCTCTTCTTCTAACCTTTTGTGAAGATCACCGTTTTGGAATAGTTCAATTTCAACAGATTGTGATTCAGGTGTAATCAGATCGGCGCCCATAGCAATTTTTTTAAATTTGGATGAATTACTCTTGATTTATGGAAGTATTCGATCAGTGGACTTAATCGGCTCACAACTTTCAAAGATGTCTACTTCTCGATGATGAGATATGCCCCTTCTCAAAATGAATAGTCAATTAAACACTCAGAAAAATACGTCTGCTTCCGTAAGGTATTTATACAAATGATGTGCCAAGTATACTCGAAATCGTAAATAGAAGAGAATATTGTCTTTTTAGCTATCAATCAGATAATTGGGAGTAAATCGCCCATTGTAGTTGAGCATGGATTGCTAAACAATTTTACACGAAATCATAAATATGTGTAAAATGTTCACGTTTTATTATAGGGTTGCGTACCGATCCGGTCGTGATAAAAAGTGACTGAGGGTGTATTTGGTGAGGTCATCATCCGGAGAAAAATTTCCGTCTATTTACAAATCTTCAAGATTACTTTGGCGCATGTCCTTCAGCTCTTTAAAATAAGTGGGAGTAAGCCCCGTAACTTTTTTAAACTGGTTTGATAGGTGGGCTACACTGCTATAATGTAATTTGTAGGCAATTTCAGTGAGCGTGAGTTCATCATAAATCAACAACTCTTTTACTTTTTCAATCTTATGCAGAATGATGTAATGCTGAATAGTCATTCCTTTTACTTCCGTAAATGTATTGGAGAGGTAATTATAGTCGTAATTTAATTTATTGCTGATATAACTTGAATCGTTCACTTTTGGTACTTCATCGGAGTAGTGGATCATTTCTACAATAACGGCTTTAATCCTTTCCACCAGGATGTTTTTTTTATCATCCAGAAGTTCAAGCCCCGCTTTTTTCAGGTTTATATTGAACGTTTCGAGCTGTTCATCTGAGATATCTTCCTTTATGTCAACCATACCAAGATCAATAGAAACACAAGTTAGTCCGAGCTTTTCAAGTTCATTTTTAACGAGCATCTTACAACGCAAGCTTACCATATATTTAATATATAGTCTCATATTCCCCAATCTTCTTGAACTCAACTCTAATTTAAATATACAATGCCAATCGTAATTTCAAAGGTAGGCTTTGGACTTTTTTATATCATAATCATGAAATACGACTTTATTGAGGTGAGTTTTTATTCTATTACATTCTTCAAGATAATCAATACCATAGCAATGGCCTTATTGATCTTTGAGATATGGTTACATATATCACTGTTATAAGAATAGAAGAGGGCTTTGAAATACCGGGTATATTTCGACTTCGCTCCACTGCGCTCAATATGACGTCAGTTTGAGCCTGCCTGTTCCGCCGGCCGGCGGATTCGGCAGACAGGCGCAATGAGGAGGAACGACGAATGAAGTCGAAAACAAGTGTAAGGATTTACAAAGCTCTCTAGAATGGAGAACTATAAGTTCTTGAAGATTGTTTAAGAAAACATAGATACTGTTCCGTAGTTTAACGCAGTAAATTTTCACAAAACGAGAAATATTCTGCGTACACAAGAGTCCACAAAAACAAATAGTGATGCACTATAAATAGATATTAAACTCTGTAACAGATCCGCAGCTCCTCTTTCTTGATGCTGTCAATAAATATTGCCGAGCAGACTGCGTGGGTCGGG
>SKWF01000001.1 GCA_007129085.1 Balneolaceae bacterium
ATGATGCACATACTGCCAACCTCTTGGGAACGGCGCAAATTTTGGCCGAAATGCAGGATGATATTGACGGAAAAGTGCTGCTGATTTTTCAGCCGGCCGAAGAGACGCTTCCCGGCGGCGGACGACTTCTGTGCGAAACCGGATTTTTACAGGAGCATGGCGTTCAGGAAATTTATGGGATGCATACAAATCCCAATTATAAACCCGGAGAGATTGCCGTTAAGCCGGGACCGCTGATGGCCCGGCCGGATGAATTTGAAATAACCTTGAAAGGAGTCGGCGGTCATGCGGCCACTCCCCATCTGACGGTTGATCCCATTGTATTGATGGGGCAGATTATTACGCAGTTTCAAACGATTGTGAGCCGCTCTATTGATCCCACCGAACCTGCTGTGGTAACCATTGGGCGCGTCCGGGCCGGCACTACCTATAACGTGATTCCCGCCAAAGCGGAGATGATCGGGACTGTGCGGACGTTTTCGGAGAAGAATGCCTACTTGGTTCGGGATCGTATGGAGGCGATTGTGAAGGGTGTGATGGAAGCCGCCGGTGGCGACTACTCCTTTACGTTTAATGAAGGGTATCCTTCTGTTAATAATGATGTGGATTTAACGGGGAATGTTCTAGCATCGGCGAGAAAAATGTTGGGGAGTTCATCAACCATTGAACTTGAAAAACCGATTATGGCGGGTGAAGATTTTGCATTTTACCAACAGCATTTCCCCGGGGCGTTTTTCTTTTTGGGAAGTGGAAGCGAAGAGACCGGATCGACCTGGAGCTGGCATCACCCCAAATATAATGTGGATGAAAAGTGCATGCTTACCGGTTCTGCTTTGATGGCGTCCTTAATTCTTGACCGATAGTTGAATGGGAAATCTTGCATTTGAAAACCCGACCGGAGAGTTGTTTCAGCTAACGGATGAGCTGATTGAAAAGGGAATTGCAGCTTCTCGAAAGAGTGAACGACGACGGATGATACTGCCGATCCATCGCAAACAGGAGGCGGAAGTACAGCGACTGGTAAATTTTTTGCAGCCGGGCACGTATGTTCGTCCACATTGTCATCCGTTGGATCATGCCACGGAATCGATTGTGTTGCTTCAGGGCGCTATTCGGTTTTTCACGTTTGATGATGCCGGAAGTAGAGTATCGGAGCAGCTGCTGAAAGCTCAGCCTTTGCCGGGCGTAGTGGATGTTGAACCAAGGGTTTGGCACTCATTTTTGGTTTTGGAGCCGGATACGATTCTTTTTGAGTGCAAGAAAGGCCCTTATAACGCAGAGACGGATAAACAGTTTGCAGGCTGGGCACCGGAAGAGGGAGATCCCGAAGCTGAACAATGGATGAAATCACAGACGAAATGAGAGCAGCAGCATCATACTGGGAAAAAACAGCGTGGAAACAATCTCCCGATCTTTTGATTGTGGGAGGCGGAATTGTGGGGGCTTCCACCGCACTGTTTTACAAAGAGAAATATCCCGATCGCGACGTGTTGATTGTGGAAAGAGGCGAGATTCCGGAAGGAGCGAGCACCCGAAATGCCGGGTTTGCCTGTATCGGATCGATGAGCGAGCATCTTGCCGATATGGAAATTTCGGGGAAAGAGACGGTTTTGAATAGAATTGAGAGACGGTGGCGCGGACTCCAACTTCTGCGGAATACGCTGGGGGATGAAGCAATTGGGTATGAGCCTGTCGGTGGCCGGGAGATTTTTACGGATGAGGAGTTGTACGATACTTGCAGGGGCAGGATTACGGAACTTAATAAACAACTTGCCGATCGACTTGGTGAAAAGGAGATCTACAGCATCACGGAAATTGGGGGTTTATCTGCGATAAAAAACAGGGTTGAAGGGGCACTGCACAGCGGAAAATTGATGCGAAGCCTCCATCAAAAAATAGCCGAAAAGGGTGTGCGGGTTTGGTGGAATAAGAGTATAGACAGCGTGAAGCCGGGCAGTGTTACGCTTAGCGATGGAGAAGAAATCCAAGCCGATAAAATTGTACTGGCCACCAACGGATTTACATCAGGCCTCACTGATACAACCATCAAACCGGCGCGTGGATATCTGTTTGTATCGAAGCCTATAGAAAATTTGCCGTGGTGCGGGACTTTCCACTACAACAAGGGGTACATCTATTTTCGGAATGTGGGGGACTGTTTGATGCTGGGCGGAGCGCGGGATCTGGATAAGGAGAGAGAAACAACCTCAGAGTTCGGGGTAAATAAGACGATTAAAAATCATCTTGTTGAGTTTGCAAACGGGGTTTTGAATCTGCCCGAAGATTGGGAGATTGAGATGGAGTGGAGCGGTATTATGGGCATGACACCGGATAAAGAGCCGATCATCAAACCTGTGGATGAGAATGTATGGATGGCTGCAGGTTTGAGCGGCATGGGCATTGCCATCGGGATGGATGTGGCAAAAAAGGTTGTTGAGAAACTTTAGTGCTCTGGTTATTTGCCGTCTAAAAACTCCCGGTAGATCTCAATCAATTCGCTGGTCATCATTGCGGTAGCGCCCCAAAGCGGTGTGGAGTGGATATTCCAGTAGGGCACGTCAAACGTGGCGTGTTCAAGCTCCCACGTTTCACGAATCTTGTTCTCACTTTTTACGAGATCTTCCATGGTAACCGTGATGATCTCCTCAACTTCTTCCGGATTCCGCTGTAGTATCGGTTCTTTTTCTAAATAACCTACAAATGGCGTAATCTGGTTGTTGGTTCGATAGAGATAGAGCGGTGTGATTTGTCCCAGCACCTGAACGGAATCGGGAGGGAGGTTAATCTCTTCGTGTGATTCGCGCAGCGCTGTTTCTACCGGCTTTTCACCATTCTCAGATCTTCCGCCCGGGAAGCTGATCTGTCCTGCATGCCTGATGGTTTTAGTGCGCAATGTAAAGATGATGTTTAAGTTTTGATATTCATCGGTATAAAGGGGAACCAGCACACTGCTTGGGTATGCATCGGCTGTAGGATCCATTCGCATCGTGAAATCGCTGTCGAGTGGGGTCGGTGCCATCGCTTTTTGAGCCGACTCACCGGGAAGGGGTTTTTGAAGCCGTTTTTGAAGAAATGTGATAAAAGGGTGTGTAGACATTTAAACCAAATCAGAATAATTACTTGTACAACTTGCGCACAAGTTTAACAAAAACACGGAAATAAAATTTCTGCAATATGTTAATGTAACAAAATATATCTCAATGAAAGTGATTATTGTAATGAATTGTGCTCCATATCAATGGGAGGATTATTGTTATTACAAAATCTTACAAAAACGACTTCTCGATTAACAATTTGTAACATTCACCCTCTTTAAATACTCTAAAAGGGTAGTTATTACGAACAGCAAATTTTAAGCGGATGTTCCACTCATCCAATGTTGTTCATTTAATTTTCAATAAACCAAACATACACATGTATAAATATCTTACAAGTAAGTTGGGATTAGCAGTCCTTTTGGTAGCATTAATCGGATTTGGTTGTGATAGCACAACTGACTCTTTAGACACAGAGCCTGATCGTGATGATCAACTCGAAACATTGAGTGCCGGTGATGTTATTGACGGGAGTTATATCGTTGTATTTGATATACCCGAAAACGCGAAAGTCACAGCAGATTATGTTCAGGAATTTCGTGAGGATGTAAAATCTTCAGTTGAAATTTCAAATGAGCGAATCATAGCAAATTACAACAAAGCATTGCAGGGATTTGCTGCAAATTTAACGGATGCACAGTTGGATATGCTTAACCGTGATGAGCGTGTTGCCTATGTTGAACGTGATAAAGTTGTAACTCTTGGCCCTCCCTGTGGTACGCCAAATGGTGGAGAGTGTGACGATGACGACGATGGAGATGACGGTGACGATGGAGACGATGGTGATGATAGCGATGATGGAAACGGAAATGGTGATGACAGCGATGCAATTACCCCATGGGGAATTGAGCGGGTTGGCGGAGCTGTAACCTATACTGGTGGAACCGTTTCTTGGGTTATTGATACCGGAATTCAGCTGGATCATCCCGACTTAAATGTAGATGCAGATCGTGGATTTACCGCTTTTACAAGTGGGCCTGATGGTCGTGATGCCGATGACTTGAATGGTCACGGAACGCATGTTGCCGGTACAATCGGTGCGCTAAATGGTATTGTGGGAGTAGCTTCAGGTGTGGAGCAGGTTCCCGTTAAAGTGCTCGATCGACGAGGAAGTGGATCCATTTCCGGCGTGATTGCAGGCGTTGATTATGTGGCTGATAATGCATCTTCCGGAGATGTTGCCAACATGAGTCTGGGCGGCGGAGCTTCTGATGCACTCGATGCAGCCGTAGAAAGTGCTGCCGACCAGGGTATTCTGTTTGCAATAGCAGGCGGTAATAGCGGTGCTGATGTAAGCGGATCTTCTCCTGCAAGAGTTGATCATCCCAATACGTGGACGATTGCTGCTACGGATGTAAATGATAACTTTGCATCGTTTTCCAATTACGGAGATCCAACAAGTTTTGCGGCTCCCGGAGTAGATGTGAATTCTACTTGGAATGACGGCGGTTATAATTCAATTAGTGGAACATCAATGGCGGCTCCTCATGTAGCCGGTATCTTGATTGTAAACGGAGGAACTGTAAATAGTGACGGAGAATCATCAACTGCACCGGATGGTGTAAACTACCCGATTGCCGTTCACTAAGATAGTCCCTCATTTTTTGATGAGTATAGCGCCATCTGAAAAGGTGGCGCTTTTTTTATTTGAACGGGTTTGGAATAAACTTCGGCACATCTTGTTGGTACTGTTTGTACCCCTCACCAAAACGTTTTACCAGGTTTCTCTCTTCAAAGTAGGTGCCGACCCAAAAATAGAGCCCTACAATAACAATTGTGTAGAAAAGGTTATTGGTCATCACAGGGCTGAAAACCAATACGCCCATTACGAATGTATACATTGGATGGCGCATATATCTATAAAATCCCTTACGTACTAACTCTCCTTTTTCGATTTCATCCAAGTAGCCGGGATCGCGATTTTTTTGCCACTTGTTGAGAAACTGCTTTATGCCAAAAAATTCCCCTCCATTGTGACTCAATAACGACCGGATGCCCAGGTATAGAAATGAGAGTTGGATTGCCGCCATGCCGTACAACAGAACTCCATCAAACCTATAAAGTACGTTGTGTTGAGGCAGAGAGATAAACCATATAATCAAAAGTATAACAGATATTGAGTTGTAGAGTAGCCGGTAATAAGCGCTCAGCTCGGGTATATGGCCGAAAGTCCACCGTTTAAACCGTACAGAAGCGAATAGCGAATGTGTAGTACAAAAGAGCAGAAATATAAGAGTGGGAATAAGATAGCTTGTCATGGATTTATATTGTTTGTTTCAGCTCAGAGCTGAGGTTCAGGCATTTGAATTTAATCTGTCCCTGAACTGTAAATTCAGTATTTTTGTACGTTTGAAAAAATGGATTAACTACTCACTCTTTATATAACGAAAAAATCGTCTATGTCTTTATTAGTTGTAGGTTCGGTAGCGTATGATGGAATCGAAACTCCTTTCGGGAAAACAGATCGAATTTTAGGTGGATCGGCTACCTATATCTCTCTCGCCTCCTCCTTTTTTGCTGAGAATATAAATCTTGTTGGAGTGGTAGGGAAAGATTTTGCCGATGAAGATATTGAGCTTCTAAAAAGTAAGAATATTGACCTTGAAGGACTGCAAATTGATAGCTCCGGCAATACATTTTTCTGGAAAGGGAAATACCATCACGATCTAAACAATCGCGATACACTTGATACACAGCTCAATGTTTTCGAGCATTTTGATCCGATTATCCCCGAGGGCTATAAAGATGCACAATATGTGGCATTGGGTAATATTGAGCCGAGCCTGCAAGAGAAGGTGCTCGATCAGGTAAATAATCCCGATTTGGTGGTGATGGATACGATGAACTTTTGGATTGAAGGAACTCCGGATGCACTGAAACAAACACTGAAAGGGGTGGACCTACTGGTAATAAATGATTCTGAAGCGCGTGAGCTGGCAAACGAACCTAACCTGTTTACTTCTGCAGATAAGATTCGGGAGATGGGACCCGATTCACTAATCATCAAAAAAGGGGAGCATGGTGCATTGCTGTTTACCGGCGATGAAATATTTTCTGCACCTGCATATCCAGTAATAGATATTTTTGACCCAACCGGTGCCGGTGATACCTTTATGGGTGGCCTGCTTGGATGGATCTCATACACCAATGATTTGAGCCCCGTAAATATGCGCCGAGCCGTAATTATGGGATCAGTGATGGCCAGCTTTTGTGTTGAGAAATTTGGTCCAGAGCGATTGAAGAGCCTCAATGAAGAGGAAGTTTTTACACGCTATAAAGAGTTCAGAGATTTAAGCGTAATTCCGGAGATCAAATAGGTATTGAACTCAATGAGTAAAGATTCTCAAAAACTGTTTCTGGCTTCCGGCAATCGCCACAAGA
>SKWF01000294.1 GCA_007129085.1 Balneolaceae bacterium
ACATGTAACCTATCACGCAGAGGCGCAAAGACGCAGAGATAATTAAAGCCCCAAATCTCAACACATCGCTCCCAAACCCCACTCCGCGACTCTGCGGCTCCGCGTGCATCCCATCTCGCAGAGACGCTAAGACGCAGAATTTATTAAAGCACCAAATCTCAACACATTGCACCCAAACCCTACTCCGCGACTACGCGTGCTATCTATTAATCCTCAGGGTAGATCGATTTTTTGGCGGCGAGCAGCGTATTTTTCATCAACATCGCTACGGTCATCGGGCCGACACCTCCGGGAACCGGGGTAATCCAGCTGGCTTTTTTCTTTAACGCCTCAAAGTCACAATCCCCCACAAGTTTATACCCTTTTTTGGATGTCTCATCTGCAACTCTATTGATGCCAACATCTATCACCACTACTCCCTCCTTCACCATTTCGGCTTTAATCAAACCGGGCTGACCGGCCGCCACAATAATAATATCCGCATCTATCGTGTGTCTCGTAATGTCTTTGGTGTATTTATGACAAATAGTAGTCGTAGCTTTTCCCGTGGAATTCTCTCGTGACAACGTAATCGCCATTGGAGAACCCACAATATTACTCGCTCCCACCACTACAGCATGCTGACTTTTTGTGGGGATACTATAATGTTTAAAAAGCTCTAAAATTCCGGCAGGAGTACACGATCTGAACGTGGGTTGATCTACAGCGAGCCTCCCCACATTCATCGGGTGAAAACCATCAACATCTTTACGGTGGTCAATACTCTCTATCACATCGTGTGATGAGAGGTGATTCGGCAATGGAAGCTGGACTAAAATTCCATCAACATTATCATCTTCATTAAATTTTCGGATCTGTTTCTTCAATTCTTTCGCCGATATGGTATCCGGCAAATGAGCAGTGCCGGTTTCGATGCCCACGTCATTACAAGCACGGGTTTTTGCGCCTATGTAAGTTGAAGAGGCCGGATCAGTCCCAACCTGGATAACCTGCAAAAAAGGCCTCCTATTCCCCTCTTCAACCCAGGAATCCACATCCTCCCGAATTTGATTTCTCGTGCGTTCAGCAACCATTTTCCCATCTATAATCTGTGCAGACATAAATTACCTTTCGATATCGTATTTTTTCATTTTATTGTAAATATGACTTCGCTGTATGTCGATCTCATCAGCAGTGGCAGAAATATTCCAGTTGTTTTTCTCCAATTTCTTTAGAAGGTAGAGCCTTTCTGCCTGCTCTTTATACTCCTGAAATGTAAATGACATTTCAATCAATTCGTTGATGTCGCCTTCACTGCCGCTATTCATCGATGTTAACATAGATACATCGTCACGTGTTATCTCGTTTCCATCCGATAACAGCACCATCCGCTCTACAGCATTTCTTAATTCCCTGATATTCCCAGGCCAGGACTTCGTTTTAAGCTCTTCAAGAGCATCTTCCGTAAATGATTTTCCGGAATAGACAATTTCCTGTCCCGCAAGTTGCTTTAAAAAGAAGTTGGCCAAAAGAGGAATATCTTCTCTCCTTTCTCGAAGTGGCGGCATGTGGATGGGAATAACATTAATTCGATGAAAGAGATCTCGCCGAAAATTCTTTTGCTCTATCTCTTTTGAAAGGTCTTTATTAGTAGCACTTAATACCCGCACATCCACCTTGATCTGTTCGCTCCCGCCAACTCGTACAATTACATTTTCCTGCAACGCACGGAGTACTTTTGCCTGGGCGTCAAGACTCATATCACCAATTTCATCAAGAAATAGTGTGCCGCCATCTGCCTGTTCAAACTTTCCTACTCTTTGCTCGGAAGCGCCTGTAAAAGCTCCTTTTTCGTGGCCAAATAGTTCGCTTTCAAGAAGTTCTGATGGAATAGCAGCACAATTTACATTCACAAGCTTTTTGGATGCACGTTTACTTTTTTCGTGAATCCATTTTGCCACCAGCTCTTTACCGGTACCGTTTTCGCCGGTAATTAATACACGGCTGGTACTTGGCGCCACTTTCTCTATCGTTTTACGAACTTTATCCAGCGCAGAGCTCTGTCCCACCATTTCGCGAACTTCATTGAGCTCTGTACGTATCCTGCGATTCTCCTCAACCAATTCATTTTGCGAAAGGGCATTTCGTACGCTAATCAAAAGGCGGTTAAGATCAGGCGGCTTCTCAATAAAATCGAAGGCGCCAATTTTTGTCGCTTCCACCGCAATTTTAATGGTACCATGGCCGGAAATCATAATAATGGGAAGCTCGGTCTTAATCTCTTTTGATTTCTCCAACACCTCAATTCCATCCATCCCCTTCATCTTAATGTCGAGGATCATTAAATCAATGGGCTCACTTTTCACTTTCTCTATCGCTTGACGGCCGTTTTCTGCTTCTTCAACCTGATACCCCTCAAACTCAAGAATCTCCCGTAAAGTATTGCGAATACTTTTTTCGTCGTCAGTAACTAAAATTACGGGCATTTTACTCATTGATTTATGTAATAAAACGGCAAAAGAACGAGACTAAAATCGTGTTTACTAATTCAATTTCTACGAACTGAAATACTCCTTCTCTTCTTTTTCAAAGGTTTGATAAATTTCATCTGCAGTTTCGCAGTCCAATAGTTTCTCTCGGAATGTTGAACTGTTCATTAACCTCGAAATACGGCTTAAAAGTTTTATATGATTACTATTTTTACTGTCCGGCCCAACAAGCAAAAAAACCATTTTCACGGGTTGATCGTCAACAGAATCGTAATCAATAGGATCTTTCAACAGTGCAAAGCTTGCAATATTTTCATCTATAGCCGATGTTTTCCCATGCGGGATAGCCAACTGTTTACCAACACCGGTAGACATAATTTCTTCCCGGTCAAAAACTGACTCCCTGATACTTTCAAGGCTGTCATCATCCACTTTTGTATCCAATGTATCTACAAGCTTATTTATTAAATCGTTTTTTGTGGAAACCTTTATATTCGCAAGGATTGTCGAGTGATCAAGAAGTGAGTGAATATCCATAAAATGTTTAAGAACCTGCTTTAATTTGAGCTTAATATAGGGAGCTATTTTTAATTCTTTCAAAAATAAAACCAGAAATTCTTCAAACGCCTCCCCTCCATTTTTAGTACCTTTACGCCTTCTGTAAGATAAGATCTTTTATGCTGAAACCATCACTTTCGATACTTAAAAAAGAGGTCGCGTTAGAACTGCGAACCAAGTACGCCATAAATACCCTATTGGCGTTCACCGGTGCTTCGTTACTGCTCATTCTTTTTACACTGCGAGCGGAGCAGATGGATCCAACTCCTAAAAGCGGATTGGTTTGGATTATCATTCTATTTGCCGCAATGACCGGCATGATGCGCTCTTTTGTGCAAGAGACAGAGAAAAAAACATGGCCGCTCCTGCAGCTCCACGCAAAACCACTCGATATTTTTACGGGAAAACTCGCCTATAACTTTTTCTTTCTGTTGATTCTGCACCTTTTCACTTTCTTCTTTTATCTGTTGATGATGAACATGCAAATTGTGAGCCCGATGTATTTTGTCTTCTCCATTATTTTTGGAGCAGCGGGACTCGCATCCGTAACCACACTTACCTCCGCAATGATTGCACGAGCTGATCGAACCGGGGCCATATTTTCTGTACTTTGCATCCCCCTGGTTGTACCGCTTTTATTGATCTTAACCACCACCACAAAAATTGCCCTCATTGAGGGACCCGGCCCTGATTCATTGAACGATTTAACTGCACTTATCGGGTATTGTGGCGTAACCATTACCGCCGGCGTTTTACTGTTTGATTATATTTGGGAGGCATCATGACTTTTTTAAATGAAGATATTGAGTTCGGAAATCGCCGCATTGTAGGGCAGGAAAAAGCAATTAATCAGGTTGAACGAACCTTTCGATCTGACCGTCTGAGCCACGCATATCTGCTGTCGGGTCCGGCCGGCACCGGTAAAACGGCATTTGCTCTTGCCATGGCAGAAATTGTAAACGGGGTCGATCATCTGACAGATATGAAAGGAACCGCACGGTCGAAAAAGTCGAGCTGGTTCAAACATCCCGATATTCACCTTTTTCTGCCTCTACCCTCAACAGTTGGAGGAAACGAGTACCAGACCAGGCTTGAGCTGCTGGCCAAAGATCCTTACGAAATTGTAGATTTCAGCTTGCGTCCCGCCCTCGGCAACGACGACTCCACAAAAAACCGGCGAGCATTCTACTCAATTGATTATTACCGTGATGAGATCAGGCCAAAAACGGTATTAAAGCCGAATGAGGGGAAACGTACGGTCATCATCCTTACCGGTATTGATACGATGCGTAAAGAGTCTGCCAACGCGTTTTTAAAACTCCTTGAGGAACCTTCTGAGAATGTGATGTTTATCTTGACGGCCACAAAATCTGATCAGCTGCTGCCAACCATTGTATCGCGATGTCAGCATATACGGCTGGCACCATTAACCCAGGAGGAGATCACAGACGGGTTGGTTACGTATGATGGTATGGCCAAAGAAGATGCCCAATTTATGGCGCGGGTGTCCGGCGGAAATTATGCCTTAACGCGATTTTTAGATCTAAATACACTCCAAAAAACGCGTAAACAGTCCATCGATTATCTGCGCCACTCCTACACACAAAATGCCGGCGAACTATTAGACCTTATTCAAGACTGGAATCGGAATTTGAATACGGAAGGGCAAATTGCGCTTTGTAATACTCTGGAACAACTGCTTCGGGATATTATGGTGTATCGTGAAACCGAAAAAGATTCTTTTATCACAAATATTGATCAGCTGGATGTGATCAAAAAGTTTTGTGAAACGTTAAAAGATGCACGTCTGCAGGAGATGATTGAGCACCTCCAGGATTTGAAAATGCTTCTTTATCAAAATGTACAGTTTAAATTAATCTTCACATCTCTCTCATTTCGTTATAGTAGCTTAATGAGAGGTTTGGAACCGGAAATTAAAACCTCCGATTCCTGGCAACATTTGCCGGCTTTTACTGAGTAATTATGGAGAATCAGACGAAATTGAATTTTACGAAAATGGAAGGGGCCGGCAACGATTTTGTGCTGTTTGATAACCGGTCTGCCCAGCTCTCACCGCAGGAAATTAAAGAACTCGCACCGGTACTATCTGACAGAAAGTTTGGCATCGGGTCTGATGGAATTATTGCGCTGGAATATGATGAAACACAGCAGGCAGACCTCGTCATGATTTACAAAAACCCTGATGGCAGTGACGCCGGAATGTGCGGAAATGGTGCACGCTGTTTTGCTGCCTTTGCTACTACTCTCGGCTCACCGGAATCTTTCACATTTCGAGTACACGAAAAAGTGTACTCAGCAACCGTGAATAGTAAATCTGTAATCATCAATTTTCCACTCGAAACAGATGTTCAAAAAGTGGATATAGAGGATAAAACCTATCTCGATGTCTATACAAATACCGAGCATATTGTATGTTCGGTAAGCCCAAAAACACTCAGTAATGAGTCAGAATTGATGAAACGCGGTCAGAAATTGCGTAATCATGAAAAGTTTAAACCTGCCGGTACTAACGTAAACTTTATTCGGGGTGTTGATCGAAATCAACTCCAATTACAAACGTATGAGCGTGGTGTAGAAAATTTAACGTTGGCGTGCGGTACCGGTGCCATAGCATCAGCGTTGGCTTGGCACTATTTGCAAAACTCTCCACACGGAGTCTTTACCTATACCGTTTCTGTAAAAGGCGGATCATTAACCGTTCATTTTACGTTTGATGAATCCGATAAAATGTACTCCAACATAAAACTTGAAGGACCCGCAACATTTGTTTTTGAAGGCACCTACTATTTATAAAACCTGGGGAATTCTGCTGATATTTCTGGTTGCCGGCTGCAGCACAACAGAGAACCGTGAGCGTCAGGATAGAACACAGACAGCTCCACAACTACCCGGCAATGCATTTACTGTGCCGGGGCAATTTACCGCCAGTGATCTCGTATTTTCGGTTCAGCTCCATCGAGCCGGTAACCGTCAATCCCCTCCAATCCTGCGTTTAGATTCCAATCAACAGCTGCAGCTCTCATTTGATCTGCTGGAGTACGATTCACGTCAACTGCGGGTTACATTTACCCATCACGATCCCGACTGGAGCCGATCAGGCCTAGCTCAAGACTTTTATCAGGATGGGTTTTACAACCTCAACATGGATGCCGGTAGCGTTAGTCGTAGCACTCGTCCATCATTCCGAAATTATCAATACACCTTTCCGAATGATGATGTAGAGTTTTTAGTAAGCGGTAACTATATGCTCCGTGTTGAAGATGTAGATACCGGTAATTCCCTGTTCTCCATGCCCTTTTTTGTTACGGAAAATGAGGGCAATATCCGTTCAGAAATTGAGGTTCAAACTACTCCTCGTAGGGAGCACAGAACCTCACACTACCCTCGCAGTACCTACGAGCTAC
>SKWF01000112.1 GCA_007129085.1 Balneolaceae bacterium
ATGTCTCAGACTGAAATTTCAGAGAAAATGGAAATTCCACTCGGGACCGTTAAATACAGAATGCGGCAGGGAATGATAAAATTAAAGGATTTTTTAAAACAAGATATCACTGAATGAGTGACAATAGCTCACATAATGATTTTGAGTCACTGGCTGTTGGCTATTTGTTAGACGCCCTCACGGAAGAGGAGCGTCTGCAGTTTGAAAAGATGCTGGAGAATGCTACACAGGAGCAGCTCAAAGTATATCGTGAGCTTTCTCATACAGTAGATGAACTTGCTCTTGCCTCAGGCCCTGAATCTCCATCTGAGGAACTTGAAGACCGAATATTTGACAAAATTGAAGGTGGTGGCAGCAGAGACAAAGGGAGTGGCTCAGGTATGGCGTCCATCATTCCATTATGGACATATCAATTGGCCGCCGCATTGCTTTTGGTAGGTGTGATTGGGTTTGCCATCTATAACACGGGTGTGCAGGAAGATCTCGATCGGCAACAAATGGTAATATCGGAACTGGAACAGGAAATTGAGTCTAGGGATCAGCTACAGGGTGAGTTTCGTGAACGAGAGCAGACAATTGCACAGCTGCAAAGTGAATTGGAAGAGATGGAGCGTGTGGAAGATAATCTGCGTGAAAAAGAGGCATTGGTGGCTCAATTAGAGAATCAGCTCGATCAACAAGAACAACTACAGCAAGAAATCAGAGAACAGGAAAATCTTGTTGCTCAACTACAAGATGAGTTGGATCGCAAACAGAATATCGAAGAAGACCTACAGCAGAGAGATGTCCTGATCACAGAACTCAGGGACGACCTGGAGCGTAAAGAGCAGTTGCTAAATGTGATTGCAGCACGTGAGGTGAAACTTGTCATTATGGGAGGACTTGATCCAAGCCCCGATGGTTATGGAAAAGTACTTTGGGATTCCGAACAGAGACAGGCTGTACTTCAGCTTGCAAATATACCGGCACCACCCGAAGATAAGGATTATCAACTTTGGTTAATTAAGGGGGAGCAGGATCCAATCAGTGCTGGGGTATTTAACTTCGAGCAACCATCCACCGATCTTTTCTTTAAAGTGGAAAACCTTGATGAATCTCCATCTGAGCAGGAAAATAATTTCGCAGTCACCCTCGAGCCTAAAGGAGGAATGCCGCAGCCTACCGGAGATATGTTCCTATTTGGGCAGCAAAACTAAATCTTTCCAAATAGTAGATTTACGCCAAAAAGTGCGTTTAAGGTTCCGGGAAAGTCATATCTGAGAAATATCATTTTTTCCAATCCGGTTGGTTGATCGCTTCGTACTTACACATGAACACGGCAATTGAATTGCCAAGTACGAATTTAATTACAAACAAAGATCAACCAAACCTTACATAACTATGATTTACTCAAATATTACATCGAACCTTAAACTCATTGCTCTGGTGCTGTTTTCCACACTATTTGCAATGGCATGCAGCGATGATCCGGTATCCGATATAGATGATGAACTTCGATCAGAAACATCTACTTACGCCTTTAACGAAGGCCAAGCTCTTGATGATAACGATTCTGCATACCGCGGTGAGCACGACCGTAATTTAGAAGCAGAACTGATGATCGAAGAGATGGAAAATGGAAATGCATCCATTACCGTGACTCTTAACAATACCATAAGTGGCGAGGAGTATGCCGTACATGCACATGATATGGCCGACCCCGCAACCACTGAAAACGGAACTCCCTACAATGAAACACCAAACGCCGACGTATTTGCAGGCGCAATTGAAGGAAACGGCAGTTCAGCCAGCCTAACCAACGACACCGATATCTCGTATGATGAGATCATCAATGAATATGAAGCCTTCTTCGTTGTTCATGATCCATTACAAGACATAAGTACTGTTGACTTAACGACCTATCTTGTACTTGGTGTATTCGGCCAAAGTCTTGGAGCCGGCGAATCAAGCCTGAGATCAGAATCTTTCAGCTATGCATTTAATGAAGGACAGGCGCTTGATGATCCTGAGTCTGCTTATGATGCATCCGGAGAGGAAGGTGATCACCCGAGAAATTTGACGGCTGAACTTCTTATTGAAGAACGCGGAACAGGAGAAGCCAACGTAACCGTTACGCTGAATAACACAATTGATGGTGAAGAGTACGCTGTACACGCTCATGATATGGCTGATCCGAATGAGACGCCAAACGGAACGCCTTACGATGAAACTCCAAACGGTGATGTTTTTGCACAGGCGATTGCCGGCAATGGCAACTCAGCAACTGCAACGAACGAAACCGATCTGAACTACTTGGAGTTGATTGAAGAGTATGAAGCATTTTTTGTAGTACATGATCCAACACAGGCAATTAGTACTACAGATTTGACCACCTACCTTATTCTCGGCGTATTTGGAGAGACTCTTGATGAAGGAGAACCTAATTTGCGATCTGAAACCATAGAATATTCATTCAACGAAGGCCAGGCACTGGATGATCCAGACACTGCGTATGAGGGTGATCATGCACGTGATCTTTCTGTAACTATGGTTATCGATGAGGAAATTGACGGTACATCCACTATAAATGTAACCATCAATAATGCAATTAACGGTGAAACATACCCTGTGCATTCGCACGATTTTGCCGACCCTGACACTACCGAAAACGGAACGCCATATGACGAGACACCGAACGGAGATATCTTTGTCGCTGATCTTGAAGCCGATGGTGGAGAAGTCACAGGATCGAACCAAACAAATCTCTCATTTAATGAATTGACGAGAGAATACGGTGGATTCTTTGTAGTGCACGATCCTCTTCAAGCTCTCAGTACTACGGACCTGACAACATACCTGATCCTTGGCGAAACAGCACGGGACTTGGACTAATCGGCTAAGGGTTTGCATACAATAATACCATGTTACCCTTAGTAAAAGGCCGGAGTGGAATAACCTCCGGCCTTTTTTATTTTTGATATATACTTGCTTTAAGCCGTAAATATTTAATTATTGCACTTTGTAATGATTCAAAAATAAATTCTATGGGCGAAGAGCGAGTAAAAGTACCGGAGAACAAAGAGCAGTCTCAGAAATTTTTGAAATACCTGTTGCGGGATGTTCGTGCAATGGGAAAAATGCTGGAGGAAGGCTGGTTTGAAATTGATAATATTCGAATTGGGGCAGAGCAGGAACTTTGCCTGATTGATGAAAATGCAAAGCCGGCACCTATTGCCATGGAACTGTTGGAAGAGATTAATGACGACAGTTTTACTACGGAACTCGCAAAATTTAATCTCGAAGCAAACCTGGAACCACTACTTTTCGAAGGGAAATGCCTCTCCCAAATGGAGAGTAACATTCAAGAGAAACTGGAAATTGCTCGGAAAAGTGTAAAGAAATTTCATGGTGATGTTGCACTTGCAGGCGTTTTACCAACCATTCGGAAATCAGACCTGGATATAGCAAATCTGACTCCGCTGCCTCGATATCGTGCACTTTGTGATGCCATAAATAAACTGCGGGGTGATGAGTATGATTTGAGGATTCAAGGTGCTGATGAACTTCTCATGCGGTTTGATACACCACTTCTTGAAGCGTGTAATACCGGTTTCCAGGTTCATCTGCAGGTAAACCCTGATGAATTTGTGAATAAATATAATTTGGCCCAGGCTATAACGGGTCCTGTGTTGGCGAGTGCGGTAAATTCTCCCTTGCTGTTTGGGAAGCGTTTGTGGAGTGAAACACGAATTGCCCTGTTTCACCAATCGGTAGATACGCGTCAGGTTGGTGATCACCTGCGGGATTCGAGCCCGAGAGTTACGTTTGGAAACCAGTGGCTGAAAGACAGTATTTTGGAAATTTACCAGGAAGATATTGCCAGATATCGCGTAATTCTAAGCTCCGAAGTGGACGAAGATGTTGAGAAGCTAATGAGTGAAGGCAAAGTACCGGAATTGATGGCTTTGCAAATCCACAATGGAACCGTTTATAGATGGAATCGACCGTGCTATGGAATCAGCAATGGGAAACCACATCTCAGGATTGAGAACAGAGTGTTTCCATCAGGCCCAACCGTGACCGATGAAATAGCAAACGCAGCCTTTTGGCTGGGGCTGTTAAATGGGATGGATGAAGAATATCCTGATATCCGTGAGAGTCTCGATTTTGACGATGCAAAGATGAACTTTTTCGCAGCTTCAAAACTCGGATTAGATACGAAATTTAAATGGACGAACGACAAACGATACACAGCAGTTGATCTGATTTGTAATGAGCTACTGCCACTTGCCAGGCAGGGGCTGAAAAATGTTGGGGTTGATGATGGTGACATCACAAGCTATCTAGACATCATAGAAGAGCGGACCGAAGTGGGGCAAACGGGTAGTTATTGGACCATCAAATCTTATAATTCTCTATCTAAATCGGTAACCCGCGAGCAGGCATTGACCGCTACGACAAATGCGATGATTAAAAATCAGAAAAAGGGAGAGCCAGCGCATAAATGGGGACTGGCAAAAGTAGATGATATGGAGATGTGGCAGCCTTCGTCGCTTCTGGTTGAAGAATTTATGACGACTGATCTATTCACGGTTCAAAAAGATGATATTCTGGAACTTGTGGCAAACCTAATCAATTGGAGGCGTATTCGTTACGTACCGGTTGAGGACGATAGCAAACATTTGGTAGGTCTTGTTAGCATGCGAATGGTATTTAGAGAGTACAATAAAATCATCCATGAAAAAGGGGAAGCAAGTACATCGGTGGATGATGTGATGATAAAAAATCCGATTACCATTCACCCGGAAGCCTCCATCCTGGAAGCGATCGAAATTATGGATACTCAGCAAATCGGGTGTCTTCCCGTGGTGAAGAATAACCGCCTGGTGGGAATTATTACCGAACAGAACTATATGACGATAACGAAGCGGCTGTTGCGCGTGCTTCATAACGACAAACCCGGTGGGAAAGAGAAGTGAATAACGTAGTACCTAAAAGTAAATCATTAAAAGAAAAGTATCGCGTAATTTCCCACCATCAGGCAGATGAAACCGGTCCGATTGTAATTGCAATTGGTGGAATGCACGGGAACGAAAATTACGGAATTGCGGCCCTCAGAAAGCTTGACGAGCTATTTACCAAGGGAGAAGGAATTACCGGCGGGGAGTGGATTGGGATTGCCGCAAACACAACCGCACTGAAAAGCCGTGTTCGGTATATTGATGAGGATATGAACCGGATCTGGTTTCCAAGTATTGTCGATAAAATACGCCGTACAAAAAAAGAGGAGATCCTCTCCAGTGAACGAAAAGAGATAAAAAAACTGCTGGAGATCCTCGATCCTTATATTTTGAACAATGAGAGAGAAATCATTTTTGTAGACCTCCACTCATTTTCGGCACCCGGCGGATTGTTTGTTATAACCCCTAGGAGTGAAAAAAGTGAGAAGAAACTATCAGGGCTTTCCGCTCCTCTTATTTTTGGTATAGATGATGCACTTCAGGGAACGGCACTCCGCTATTTTCACGACCAGGGACACATCTCTATGGCGTTTGAGGGTGGCCATCATCACGACCCTGCCACACTGATGAATATGATAGCCTACCTGCTACTGTTAACCGAGAAGTTTGGGGTGATCGATTCATCCTACATTGATGAGTTTGAGGGTTACAAAGAAAAAATTAAACATGAGGCAGAACGGTTACCCAAAAAAGTGGAGTTGGCGTATCAACACATCATCGAGCCGGGTGACAAATTTGTGATGCGTCCGGGCTTTGTCAACTTTCAACCGGTCGAGAAAGGAGAATGGTTGGCTGATGACCGAAATGGCCAAATTGTTGCTCCTGTATCCGGGTATATGCTGATGCCGCTGTACCAGGAACAGGGAAATGATGGGTTTTTTATCGTAAAAGAATTTTAAACGTATTATTTCATCAACAATCTTTCGCTTTTGCCTTTACCCTTTTCCCTATATCTTCACTTCCTCAATTCAAATCTATAGTTAATACACTATGCTTGACTACCGTTTTGTTGATGGTACCCGCCTAACCGCAGTTATTGAAGCGTTGATATTTTCGACCCCGGAGCCTATTCCGTGGGAAAAAGTTTCAGAAATTATTCACGAGAGCGAGGAAGAACTAGAGCTGGATGAGAATACCATCACTACGATAGTAAATCAGCTGAATGAACGGTATGAGCAGAACGACCTCTCCTTTAGAATTGAAGAGACCGGTGGCGGATATACATTTACTACCAAGCCCAGGTATCATCCCTGGCTGAGTATATTTCAGCACGAAAATGCGTACCGAAAACTCTCGCAATCAGCTATTGAAACCTTGGCAATTGTGGCGTATCGACAGCCGATCACAAAACCGGAAGTCGATCAGATACGAGGGGTAGATTCAGGATATATTTTGCGTCAGCTTCTGGAAAAAA
>SKWF01000268.1 GCA_007129085.1 Balneolaceae bacterium
CGAAATGGGGAGGGATTTAGGGTGGGGCAAACACCCTGCATCTGAAAATTCATTTCCGTACATTCTTACCGTGTAAAAAGCTTTAACAACACTATTTCATGAAAAAGCTCTGCCTGTTTTTACTGCCTCTGTTTCTACTTCCCCCGCTTTCAACTGCAGCCCAGTCTCTTCCCATTGGTGATCCGTTTGAAACGTACCAGCGAAGCATCGCAATTCCCGATTCCATCTATACGCATCCATCTTATAATCTTCGATCTGTAGAATCTTTTATTCCTCAAATATCTGACCCTTCTGCGATACCGGCACACCCCTGGCAAAACCACCACTTTTTTCAGCCTGCAGATGAACGTCGGTTTACTATTCACGCTCCTACGCTGATTACCACCACAAACAGCGACTTCCCCGCCGGACAAAACGACGGAGCGATGTGGCAGGGTAAAGGGATCAATACATCATTTTCCGTGGGTGCTAATTTCCGATATGGTCCGCTGAATATCTCCGTTCGTCCGGAATTTGGTTATACCCAAAACAACGATTTTGACCTCTCTCCTCTGCAAACGGCATCTCAAGTTTCTGAATTTGGTATGCCCAAACCGAACTACAGGATGGACAACCCACAGCGTTTCGGTCCTGATTCCTACAGCTGGTTTCATCCGGGTCAGTCATTTGCTCGGCTGGAGTACAAGGGGTTTGCCGGTGGGATTTCCACAGAGAACTTTTGGGTAGGCCCGGCTCAGCACAATCCACTGATGTTCAGCAACAACGCCCCCGGATTTTTCCACGCCTTTCTGGGAAGTTATCGCCCTATCGAAACCCCCATCGGGAATTTTGAGGGAAGGTTTTTTTGGGGAGGAGCCCAAGAGTTTGACTATTTTGATGAAAATCTCGATAACAACATACGTCTGATTTCCGGGATCGTACTCAACTACTCCCCCTCCTTCGCCAAAGGTCTCCACCTGGGGCTTACGCGCAATTTTATGGAGTATATACCCGATGACGGGATACAGAGCGAACAGATCTTCCGCGCGTTCCAGGCCTACTCCGATGAAAACTTTGCCGCCGGTGGCGAGAATACAAATAATCAGATGATCTCTGTTTTTGGCCGCTGGGGATTCCCCGATTTTGGATTTGAAATGTACTTCGAGTTTGGGCGTAACGATAATTTCCGAGAAACACGCGACCTGTTGGTTCACCCCGACCACGCTCGTGCATACATGCTGGGAATGATGCAGAGAGTAAACCTGCCGGGCAATCGGTTTCTATCCGTCAATTATGAGATGACCCACCTGCAGGTTCCCCGAACGGTTATTGGACGTACAAACGGTCCCTACTATCAACATTCTGTTATACGACAAGGTTGGACCAATCAAGGGCAAGTCTTGGGAGCGGGGATAAATTCAGGGTCAAACAACCAAATACTCTCCTCCCGCATGTACGACTCATGGGGAATGGCGGGGTTATCATTCAACCGGGTGGAGCACCTGAATGATCGCCTGCGACGATATTTCAGCCGAATCCGGTCGTATCAAACCGCCGAGGATGTAACATTTACCGAAGAAAACCTGCGTGAAATCGAGTTTCGTCTCGGCTTCCATGGGTTGATCTTCCTCCCGCATAATCTGGAGCTGCAGGCATCCGCCTATCAGAGCTTTTTCCGCAACCGAAACAACCTGTACGAAAACAACGAACGAAATTTAAATATACAACTAACGCTCAGATATCAGCTGCCGGGTTTTGCACGATAGTCGTGCGTACTGAGTCTTGAGATATTATGTATGAGAAATTTATTTTATTTATGAGGTCAAAAGCATTCATTCAGTTATTAACTTCGAAATTTAAAGTCCCCCTTAGAAAAGGGGGAAACAGGGGGATGTTTCCCCGAGCCTCGGTGCAGACAGAGATGTTTGTTCAAAAGTCGAATATAAATTTAAACACACCTCTTTCTCTCCCCTTATTAGGGGAGACTTTAATACTTGCCCTCTGTCTCCTCCTTACAGTCCTAATCCCCGCTACATCAATCGCCCAACAAACCGCCCCAATCGGCGACCCCTTCGAAAACTACCTCCGCACCCTCCAGGCCGACACCACCGTTGATCAATCTAACCGTTCATCCCTATTTATCCGTCCAGGCTCAATACCTAATACTCAATACTCAATACCTAATACTCATCCTTGGAGCGACCATCCCTTTTTTACCCCTACGGATAATTTTTACGCTACCGGTCCTGTTTCATACGACATCTTTACTCCACGCATTACGCATAGCTACAACACCCAGTTTCCCGGCGGACAAAATGATGGTGCACTCTGGCAGGGACGCGGACACAACACTCACTACTCATTGGGTGGCAAAATAAGTTACGGCCCAATTGAACTGGCATTCCGTCCTGAGTTCGGCTATATCACCAACCGGGAGTTCGAGATGTACCCTAACCCGCCATTTTTCACCTATCCGGTGGAGTTAAATGAGTTTGCCCAGGGACTCTCGCGTCATGATGCCCCGCAACGATTTGGCGAAGACTCTTTCACATGGTTTCATCCCGGACAGTCCTATCTTCGGGGGCATTACGGAGGAGCTGCCGCAGGGATTTCCACCGGCAATATGTGGACGGGGCCTGCTCTATATAACCCGCTCACACTCAGCAACAATGCCCCAGGTTTCTTCCATGCGTTTCTGGAGACAGATGGTCCCGTATCAACCCCAATTGGTAGCTTTGAGGGGAAAATTTTCTGGGGTGGCCTTCAAGAGTCAGATTATTTTGATGATGATCCCACCAACGACTTACGGTTTATCAACGGGTTGGTTTTCAGCTACTCCCCCTCCTTTTTGCCCACATTTGATATCGGGTTTTCCCGGACAATGTATGAGTACTACCCGGATGACGGCCTATCGTTTCGAAATTTAACACGGGTATTTCAACCTTTCACCGAAGATCGGTTTGCAATTGAACATGAATACCAGCTAAGCAATGAGAGCAATCCACGTACCATAACCGCTGACAAAGCTGTTCATATGTTTACCATATTTGGTCGATGGCTGGTTCCTGATCGCGGTTTTGAGGCGTGGTTTGAGTGGGGATTTAACGAAAACAGTTTTGATCAGCGTGATTTATTAACCGAGCGCGTCCACACCCGTTCTTATGTAATAGGATTTCAAAAACGGTTCGATATTTCTCCCCGCCACTGGACAACCTGGGATTTTGAGATGACCCACTTGGAAAACCTGGAGAATATCAGTAATAACACCTACCCAATCTGGTATGAGAGTCTGGTGGTAAATCAGGGATTCACGCATGATGGCCAGATACTGGGAGCCGGAATTGGACCGGGGTCAAGCAGCCTGAAAACAAATTTCAGCTACTACAATCGGTTTGGAAAAATTGGTGCCTCTGCAAACCGTATTGTACACCAGAATGATCGGCTCTATCGCTATTTTGATCATATTCGGCGTAATCAGGATCGGGTTCTGCGTGATCACTGGGATCATGATTTACCACAATACGCCAATCTCTATGATCTCTTTTATACTGAATACCGTTTCGGCGGACACCTGCTGGCATTCCTCCCCTACAACTTTGAGCTTCAGGCAGATATTCACGTCAGTTATTTCCTCAACAAATACAACATCTACGACAACGATTTCCGAAGCATTAATTCAATGGTAACACTCCGTTACCAACTCGACGGTTTATTAAGGTAGTTGTTTGGATAGATTAGGTGATTAGAGAATTAGGCAAGTACCACCTGCAAGTTGCAGATACTGACTGTTCAGAATTTAGGGTCTTGATTTGGAGGTCCCGGCAGAGCAGCCCGTGTTTTTCCGGGATTCCTGCCGGAGTCCCAGTTAATCTCTTGATGATGCAAGACACGCAAAGTCTCAAAAGACTTCGCGTGTCTTTTTCTTAGAGTATGTGAGGTTGTACAAAGTAAAGGTACCACAGGCAGTGCGCAAAGCCATCCCGGCCGTTTTTGGTTCGTTTTGCATCAAGGCAAAATGAACGACACAAAACATTGAGGATAATTAATGAATAACCAGCTACATAAATCAATCAACGCTACATAGCCAAGAATCAATAATCGAAATACCCCTTCGAATTAACCCATCATCCCCAAAACAACCATCGCTTCGGGGATCTTCATTTTGGTTGGCCACACAACCCAGGACTGCGCCCCGGGCTATTGATGTCGCCCCATTCGGGGCTGGGGTTTCAGCTATTAAAAACACTGGCCTCTGAACCGTGAAGGCGGTAAGGAGAGCGAGGCGACGGAGGACGTTTAGCTCAATCGTTCCGGCTCGGTAGAATGAACTACCTCAAAAGTAACGGGGAGCAATCATCGAAAATCAATCACAGAATTTGCTAGACCTTCGATTGAGTTGGCCGACAGACACACCTCGCGATACAGCCGTAACGGTTCAGCAGCCTTGATGTTTTGGTTCGTTTTGCATCAAGGCAAAATGAACGACACTAAACATTGAGGATAATTAATGAATAACCAGCTACATAAATCAATCAACGCTACATAGCCAAGAACCAATAATCGAAATACCCCTTCGAATTAATCCATCATCCCCAAAACATCCACCGCCTCGGGGATTTTGGGATGTGGGCATCGTTTAACCCCGGGTTGTAATTCGCTGCGCTCATTTTACCCGGGGCTACTGATATTTGGCCCCTCCGGGGCCGGTTCTACAGCTATTCAACCGGCTCATACCCCAACACACGGCGCAGTGAAGCTTCATCACAAGCAGATTAAAAAGGATGAGCGTATCAAGTGCGATTTAACTTAATTTTTGATTGGGGGAATCCCTAAACGGCCTCTGAACCGTGAAGGCGGTAAGGAGAGCGGTCCGATCGAGACCGTAAGAAGCTATCGTACCGGCTCGTGAAAAAATATACTGCAAGACGAAGCGGACCATCGATAGCTTCGGTCGAGAGAGTCAGACCGCGATACAGCCGGAACGGTTCAGCAGCCTTGAATTTTTGGTTCGTTTTGTTTCAAGACAAAATGAACGGGAAATTAAATTAAAGATATCGAGTTATGTTTATGAGCTAAAAATAATATCAATACCTAATCCCCTGAAAATCCTCGGACGAGGACGTCCGAGTTCAGTATAACGTATTAATTAATGAGTACCCTTCCCCGTCATGCCTTTGCGATGAGGAAGGGACAGGGATGGGGCGAATTAAGGGCAATGTAGCAGCGTTGTTTTCAGGGCATCACATAACCACGGCAGGAGATCCCGGATCAAGTCCGGGATGACGTATTCTTCTAACTAAGAGGTATACCCGATACTTGATACTCACTACATAATACGAAGTAAACGGGGCAGGTGCCCCGTTCTACGTTAATCATAGAGCTTCAAAATCGTATCGGTGATTCTCTCTTTCTCTTCGTCGGTCAGATTTGAGCCTGATGGCAGGCAGAGTCCGTATTGAAATATCTCTTCGGATACACCACTTCTGTAGAACGGGTGCTCTTTAAATACCGGCTGCATCTGCATCGGTTTCCAGAGTGGCCGGCTTTCAATATTTTCAGCATCAAGTGCTTCACGAATATCATCGGCCGTGACACCATATTTTTCGCCGGGTTTTACAATAATAGTGGTAAGCCATCGATTGCTCTTAAAACCTTCGGGCTCTTTTAAGAAGTAGATTCCCTCACCGTTGGCACCAAGTGTCTCACTACCATTGTTTTCTGACAACCATTTGCCGCCAAGCTTTTCAAAATAGTAATCATGTATTGCACGGCGAGTTTTAATACGATCTTCGAGAACCTTCATCTGTCCCCGCCCGATACCGGCAAGGATGTTACTCATGCGGTAGTTATACCCAATCTGGCTGTGTTGATAGTGCAGTGCATTTCCACGGGCCTGTGTTGCATAAAATCGGGCGCCATCTATAAGATCTTCATCATTGCCCAAAAGAGCACCGCCGCCGGAAGTAGTAATAATCTTATTTCCGTTGAATGAGATTACACCCAGTTTTCCAAAACTACCGCATTTCTTGCCGTCAATTTCAGAACCGAGTGCTTCAGCGGAATCCTCAAGAATAGGAATATCGTATCGATCCGCAATCTCCTGGATCTCCTTCATTTTTGCCGGCATACCGTAGAGGTGGACAAGTATAATTGCTTTCGGCTTTTTCCCTTTTTTGATGCGATCTTTTATAGCCTCTTCCAGCAGTTCCGGATTGATGTTCCAGGTATCCGGCTCAGAATCAACCAGGATAGGCGTAGCTTTCAGGTAGTGGATAGGATTAACAGAAGCCGCAAACGTAAACGATTGACAGATTACTTCATCGTCTTCTTCTACACCAAGCAGAATCAAGCCGAGATGAATCGCCGCCGTTCCGGTCGTAACCATAGCAGCATGATTAACGCCTGTATAAGACGTTAAATCCTCTTC
>SKWF01000079.1 GCA_007129085.1 Balneolaceae bacterium
CCACAACGGTTAAACCAACCACCAGCGGAGAGATTTTTAGCGCGAAAGCAATTCGTGATGCACCTTTAACCAGCAGCTCGGCACCCACAATCAGTAGTGCAAGGCCTGTTATAAATAGGATGATGGTCATTTTTTCATGGGTCAATTGTGATCAATGGACGTCGAAATTTGCTCGGATTTATCACCCCCGATTCCTTTCACCCACCACAGCATAATCAGATCATACACCGCGTGGGCACTCATTGCCGCAACAAGCCCGGCAAATTCAAATAACAGTCCAAGCATCACACTGAGGGCGAAGAGAAGCAGGGTAAACAAAATATGGCCCGCCGACCGAAAACTGATATAGCCGTGAATGGCAATGAAGAGAACCGATGTGACCCATATCCCCAGCAGCGGCTGAATGGCTCCGCGAAACAGAATCTCCTCCCCGACTCCTGCAAAAAACGATACCTGAATACGATCGAAATGCGAGAATTCAGTGTTGGCAAGAACCCGGAAAACAGCAAAATCATCCAGCACCTCCGCCATGGGAGATCGACCGGAAAAGAAGATAATTACGCCTGCTGCCGCACACCCTGAAATCACGCCAATCCCAATTTGCATCACCGTGGAATAGCCGTGATCAAAAAGCCCTGAAAGCTCTCCTTCATGAAAAAAGTGGAGCAATGTAAGAGCGATAATCAGATAAAAAAGCAGGGAGAACAGCGACATCAACAGCAACCCTCGGGTGCTCATGTTCATTCCCTCTTCACCACCTCTGCTTTCTTCCGGTTCCCGATCCATCGCTCAATGTTTACTGTTATTTTGGTTTGATGACAGGAGATCGAAATGAATTGACCGGATATAAGTCAGGCAAAATGCTTGATATCAAAAAATCAATAATATCATCCCGAAACCTACACCGATGAAAAGCTTATCTTAAAACGGCGGTTCATGATCGCCTTCTGGGCCGAAGTCGATCACTTTTGAATCGCCACCATCGTCGGATCCATCGCTGATTCCTCCCTCAACTTTCCACGCTTTTACATCGGTGTACCAGCGGCCTTTATACTCCCGGCTCTGGATATCAATAAAGGCGGTAATCTCATCCCCTTCCGACACTTTGCTTTCATCTATTTGATCTCCCCACTGCGTTATGCAGACTTTTCGTGGAAATTTCCCGGGCGTTTCCAGTATAAAATCGCGCTTTCGCCACGGCCCGTTTTTGCTCTCACCGGACTGCTCTTCTAATATTTTTATAACTTTTCCTGCTAATTTTAATTCCATCAGACCGTATTTAAATTTTTTTCTGTATTGATTAGAATATAGAGTAAGGAGGATCTGTTCAGTTATCAAGGAGAAGTGTGGGAAAAAGGCAGCGGCTCTTTTATCAGGGGGCAGCTGGCAGCGTCAGTTGACAGTGGGCAATTCCTTTTAACAATTTAAAGTCCGTTATCTAGATTGTAGTTTTTTTACCGCGCCTAACCATCAGGCATCCCTGCAGGATAATGGGTTTGTGAAAGATATCTTATCGGCTCCTAATCTAAGTTATCCAAAGCTACAAAATCCAAACCTCAAGCGTTTCGCTGTTTGAGCGAAGGACGGCTGAGAAACAGAACTCAGCGGCTTATAGTAAAAACCGTCCGAGTGAGTTCGAAACGGTTGTCCCCTTTTTCCGTCCGTTTTTGGGGAAAGCAAAAATGGACAAGGAAAGACCTAAAATCGTTGAGTATCTTATTTATTAGCTAAAATGAAATCAAAGATTATCCCCTACGCCATCACCTCCTCTTTCAGTTGTTCCTCAAGCTCCTCTACAGATTGAAAAAGCTGCGTGAAGGAGTCGATCTCATAATAGAGCGTCTGAATTTCTGACGTAATGAAATCTGTATGAAGCACTTTTTCTACATCATAAGGCAAAACATCAATATCATCATCAAAAATGTGGTTCGTCTCTCCCGATGATGACAATATCCCTGCGCCGTATATTCGGGTGTCATCCTGCTGCTCAATCAAGCCAAACTCTATGGTAAACCAGTAGAGCCGCTGCAGCTGTTTTTCGACAACTTTATCGTGCCCGTATTTCACACCCATTTCGCCAAACCGTTGCACAAACTTGGCGTACTGTTCATTCATCAGCAGCGGTATATGGCCAAAAATGTCATGAAACATGTCGGGCTCCTCCAGGTAATCGAGCTGACTCATTTTACGCAGCCAGGTTGATGAGCAAAATTTCTTTTGGGAGAGAAGCTTAAAGAACTGGTCAACCGGGATCAGGCCCGGAACAACGACGATAGACCAGCCGTTTTCGGCAAGTAGCTTTTCATTCAGCTTATCAAAATTTGGAACTTCATCGGGATTGAGGACATCACTTAACTCATCAAGACAGCGCAAATATTCGGGGTGAGCTTTACCGGGCAGATTTTCTTCCTGCCGATTAAATAAGGTCTTCCAAACCAAAAAATCTTCTTCTGTGTACTTCTCGTACTCCTGCTTCATCTTTTCCATCAATAGAGATATTCAGTTTTTACTTTAAAATTTAGGAGGTGATAATAGCAATATTCTAAACGATTTGTCTGATTTACCGTTCCCACAAATTTTTGCAATAAAAAATAGTTGAATAAATCCCGGCGATAAACAAAATTGAGTTATGATGTTTGATTAGAATTCCAATCATACAGGAGGGGTGTATGAAAACTTTACATACCACCGTTTTTTTAGGTTTGATGATGTTCTGCCTTTCAGATCTTTATGCATTGGATCAACTATCAGACCATAGTAATCTGCATGGTCACCTTTATGATGCTGAAACAAATACCCCTCTTTTGGGCGCCCATGTATTTCTCTCCGGAACGTCTATTGGAACAGTAACTAATCCGGGCGGAGGTTTTCAAATTCGCAACATCTCACCGGGAGTGTACAGCGTTGTATTTTCAATTATTGGCTATGAGCGCATCAACAAAGAGATAACTCTCCTTCCCGGCGAAGATAAGTCACTCTCCATCGAACTGCAGCCTGTGGTCTACGATTTGGGCGAAATTTACGCTGGTAATTTGGATGACAGGTGGGAGGCGAGCCTTGAACGGTTTAAAAATCTGTTTATAGGGGAGTCTCAACTTGCCGATTCCGTAGAAATTTTAAACCCGGAGGTACTCCGTTTTGAACGCCGCTGGTGGGGACGCTTTACAGCCGAAGCACTCGCCCCTTTACAGATAGAAAATCGCGCAACGGGATATCATATCACCTATCATCTTGATGAATTTTCCCACTCCGGCAGAATTACCCGCTGGGATGGGGACTCCTTTTTTAGCGAACTTACCCCAGCCGATTCTACCCAGGCTGAATACTGGACCCGGAATCGGGTTGATGCATTTCGGGGGTCGCTCCAACACTTTTACCTCTCATTAATTCAAGACCGCGTTGAAGAGGAGGGATTTTCGATCTACAACCATCGCCCCGACTTCCACACTTTTGCCCAAAAAGATCGCGTGCGAATATCACGGAATAGGCTCATCCGCAGTACGGATGAAGAGGGATTTCACCATTTAAGATTTTCCGGCAACCTGGAAATTGTATATCGCAATGCAGATGAAGATCCCCGGTTTGTACGGTGGGCTCCCGATATCAACCGTGGGCCGCAGTCGTTTCAAACCTCCTACCTCGAACTCAATGAACGGCCGGTTACGATAGATTCCAATGGCGAAGTTCAAGAGACCTACGGCGTCACCCGATCGGGATATATGTCGTTCCGACGCTTTGCCGAGGCAACACCAATTGACTACCGGCCAACGAACTGGGATGCATCTCTGGCTGAATATTAAAACCCTCATTTCACATTAAAATTTCTTAATATTAAGGGCGTCCACTTTTCGGGATTACAACATAGTACAAAGCTTAGGGTACAACATGCCTCAAACTAATAACGAACACCGCAGCAGCTTTAGCTGGGCACCTTTTACCATCGACCATCTGTTCCAAAAACATGGATTGAAACGGGTAAGAACCGTAGCACTTCTATCACTATGGATTTCGCTGGTTGCCGTCAGCATGGTTTCGGTATTTTTTATGATGTCGGGCAGCTGGGTTGATGGAAACCTCGACCAGAGCGCTATCAACAACTATTTTATGCTCTATCCACCGTTGATATTTGGTACGCTTCTGCTGTTCTGGCTTGGATTTGAGTGGGGCTTTATTCCGGTATTTCTTGCTACATTTGTTATTGCATTCGGCAGCGACATGCCATTCTACTGGGCCATGCTTTTTGCTTTTGCTTTTGTACTCGGCCTTGGAATATACGCCCTCTCCTACTACTGTGTGTCGCTCGATAAATCGCTCAGAGACCTGAAGAGTTTCGCTTTTTTCGTAGTAATCTCATTTGTCGCCTCCATTGCCAGTTCACTTGGCGCATTTATTTGGAGTTTCGCCCACGATATGTCGGTTACCCAATCGATGATTTTGTGGCGCGGTTGGTGGACCGGTGTTCTGCTACAGTCTGTATTTATTATAGCCCCCATTCTATTTCTTTTAACGCCTTACATCGAAAAAGTAAAAACTCGCTGGTTTGAGACTCCCGAACCGCACGAAGTTACCTTAAACTGGATATACGGCGCAATTCTTACGGTATCTGTTGTCTTGGGGCTCTTTATCATCGGGGCCAATTCGCTGGGCACACAGATGATTGAAAGTTTAACCGTCGGGATGGATGCATCCGCTACCGACCAGTTTTTGCAAGCCACAGACTCCTATCAAATCATCACCGGAATCTCCATAACCCTTATTTTAGGGCTGGGCCTTGGCGGCATTTACCTTGTGGGCAGCTGGAATAGCAGCCTCCAAGAAGAGGTAGATCTCAAAACAGCTGAACTTCAAAAAAGTAAAAATCAACTTAAAGAGTCCCTGCAAGAGAAAGAGCAGTTATTGGAAGCCATTCACGACAGAATGAGAAGCAACCTCTCTATCATGCTTGCCCTGCTTGAAATACAGCTTAAAAACAAAGGGCAAAAGAGCATGGATGATGTCCTGCGTGAATCACACTCCCGGCTGCGATCTCTCGCCATCGTGCATGAAACGATGTACCACACCAAGTCGCTCGATTCGCTGAATATTAAACTGTATGCCATCAAGCTGTTTAACCGACTCGACCACTCCAAGAAGTATCGTAAAAACCAGATTCAGTCGATCATTAACGCCTCCGATATTTTCATTAACCTCGACCGCGCAATCCCCATGGCAATGGTGCTGAATGAGTTAATCATCAACACCTATCAGCATGCGTTTGATATCGGTGTTAAGGGAACTCTGCGGCTGAACATGAAAATTGATTCAGATAATGAGCTCCTGAAAATTGAGGTTTCCGATACCGGGCGAGGGCTCCCGAAAAACATCAAAGAGTTCGAAAAGAAGCATCTTGGCCTCAAACTCTGCCGGCTATTAATTGAACAGCTACACGGCTCTATGGAGATCGCGGATCCCGAATCCAGTCTGTTTGTCATAAAAATTCCACTTGAAGGAACTGAGCTGGAAAAATTCTCGCAACAAAATCCTGACATAATAGATGAGGAGCTCATACCATTGCATGTTGAGCAACGAAATTAATCACTGCACGCTCCCCAAGAATTTAAGAACCGCTATCTTACCAGAGATTTATTAACAGCACAGTTTATCCGATCGGAGAACTTTCATCCATAAAAAAAGGGAGCCCAAAAAAAGGCTCCCCATTCCATGCTACAGTATCTAATACGGTAGTTAGTTTAGCTGATCCCAATACATTATTGAGTTCCAAACCAAAGCAAAATTGCCGTGTGGCTGGTAACGGTGGATTGGGTTAAATCCAAACAGCACCATATTTCCCTCGCCCATCTTATGAGAGATTAGCGCCGGTTTATCCTCCAGCTCAGCCGGTTCAACAACTGACCCACTCATAAAGATCTCATTTTCGTTGGCATACCGAACCGGCACGCTCGATTCCCTGTTGGGATTCGCATCGAGATAAGGGCCAAACTTATGCCACAGCGGAATTTCGCTGTCGTAACCATACGTAATAATGTGATCTTCCGGCACAACACCTTTTACGATGGATCCCGGGATAATCAGATCTTGTGGTTCCCACGTTGTAGCTGCCTGTGTGAGTGAAAACTCAATCGGCAAACGTGTAGCTGATCCGAGCGTAATAAATGTACCGCCCTGCTCCACAAACGCTTTCAGCGATTCAAGACCACCATAACCCATACCACCTGTAATATCCGGGGCGGATGCGGGATACCCAAGCGCCGGGTACTCCTCGCTATATTCGTAAGACAGCGCACCGTGACGTGTATCAACTCCTTCGAAAATCGCCTTTCCGGTGGAGTTTCGACCCTGCTCTGGGAACAAGATTACATCAAATTCCGAACGGAGATCACGATCGGCAATAGAGGTTTCTGTCAC
>SKWF01000138.1 GCA_007129085.1 Balneolaceae bacterium
TCTTTCATTATGATACCACCGGAACCGATGGTGTTCCACCTGAAAGCACTATTCCCGAAGCAGTTAACGAGGGGATTCCCGACTATATCTACCATGCGGCATTTGCAGCCGACTCTTCCTATCGATACCAGGTAGAAGAAGCCGGGTTTACCGACTTCAAGAGAGACAATCCCTATGAAATCTACTTCGAGAATTTCGGTTTCTATGGACTAACCCGCGAATCAGGCTCTACAACCATTATAGAAGTCCACAATAATTTTGAAGACCCACCATTTCCTGAAAACACACACCCTGAAGGCAACCAAATTGGAGCACTCTATGTAACACTCGCCCACGAAATTAAACACGCCATTCAGTTTGCTAATAACCGCTGGCGGGGAAGTGCCGGATCTTTCGACTGGATTGAAATGGACGCTACACTGATGGAAGAGGTCGTTTTTGATGATGTGAACGATTATTACAATTATATTAAGACGGATTTGGAATCTAGCTCACCACTTGCATCCTCTATTTTTGGTAGTCCCCAGGTTTCAACACCCGGAGCGTACTGGCATGTTACCTGGATGATTTACTTTTGGGAACAGTACGGTATTCAGTTTTGGGTGGATGTGTGGGAAGAAGTCCGACAGGAGCCACTCATCGAATTTGCAGAAGCCATAGAGATTGTTTTGGAACGAAAAGGGCTTAATCTCGGAACTGAACACCTCAGAAATCATAAGTGGCATATGGGCTCCGGAGACCAATTCTCGCTATCTGAAACCGGATTTCGTGAACGGTTGGAGTATCCAAATCCACGTTTTCAACAGCAGCTTTTTTCCGACTCCGACAGCCTGAACAACTTGCGCCTGCAGCCTTTTGCAGCAAACTATATCGAAGTGGTTCCGCCGAACCTGGCGGAGGGCCAGCCCAAAATCAGTGTAGATGCTGAAATTGAGGGTTTTGGAATTAGCGCGGTGGCCTACTTTCTGGATGGCACAACAGATGAAGCTCTGTTTTTAAATCCGAACTCCTCACTCCAGGAACTCCAAACAACCTGGAACTGGAATGAACTCAACAGCCTCTCAATTGCAGTAGTGAACAGCAACAGTGAGGATTCTTCAACCTACGACTTATGGATCACTACCGCTCCTCCCGACGATGATTTTATCACCCAAAACTATCCCAATCCATTCAGCAGGGAGACTACCATTGAGTTTTCGCTGAATGAACGCAAAGATGTGAAAGTTGAAATCTATGATTCCATCGGCAGAAAAATTGCCACCCTGCTGGATGAGCCTATTGAAAGTGGCTTTCACTCAGTAGATTTTGATGGTAGCGGTCTTGCATCAGGCATGTATCTCTATCGCATCACCACCAACGAAGCCTCGATTACACGTAAAATGTTGCTTATCAAGTAGCATAAGCAAGAGGTAGCAGCTTTAAGTAACTGCAATTCATGAATTGCAGTTACTTAAAGCCGTCTTGATATCAGCTCAAAAATCAGGTAGTCGGCTATCCTCAGGCCCGTCTTCGATAATATAATAGCATCATCCACACTCGTAAACTGTCCCTGTTCCTGCTGCTTTTTTAGCCACTCTTCTTGCTTATTGTTTATAGTGTAACCGTAACGCTCTGCCAACTGTTTTTTCGAGACGCCCCACTTTGTCCGTAACCCAAGCATCAGGCGCTCTTCCGCCATTTCGGATAGAGAAAGGGATTCTTCATCTTCCCGAACACCATCCCAATCCTGCTCCAGATAGCTTTTCAGGTTCGATCTGTTTTTCCAGCGTTGAGCGTTGTCTGCATCAGGCCAATACAGAGAGTGCGCCGAAGGCCCCAGCCCCAGATAATTTTTATGGCGCCAGTAATTACTGTTATGAACCGCCTCTTTTCCCGGTTTGGCAAAATTACTCACCTCGTATTGTTCCACGCCGGCACTACTCAATTTTTGATAGAGAAAATCGAACTGATCAGCTACTACGTCATCATCCACCGGATCGATGCGCCCCAGTTCAACCTGTTTTCCCAACCTTGTTTTAGGCTCTATGGTCAACGAATAGGCGGAAATGTGTGGGGGGTCAAACGTCAACAGTCTGTCAATATCTTTTCCCAGCATCTCCATCGTCTGTCCAGGGTTTCCATAAATCAGATCGGCCGTATAGGATGGAAAATTAGCTTTTTGCAGCAACTTCAGGGCATCTACTGCTTCAATGGGATCATGCGCCCGATGCATAAATTGCAGCAATTTTTCATCGAATGATTGAACACCCATGCTCGCGCGATCCACTCCCAAATCTTGGATTTTCAGCAAAAACTCTTCGGTAACATCATCGGGGTTCATCTCCAGAGTCACTTCTACCGGCTTTACCGTAAATACCGTTTCCAGGGCGGTAAATATACTCTTCAGCTGTTTTGGGGTTAACAGCGAGGGCGTACCGCCGCCGATATAAATGGTATCGATGGTTTCGTCGGAGATAGGGTGATTCCCGTAATGACGAATTTCCTCAATCAATGCATCAACAAAGGGTTGTTTGAGCTCTCCCCTGGTCAGAAAATAGAAATCGCAGTAGCTGCAGGCCTGTTTACAGAATGGAATATGTATGTAGATGCCTGCCATCAATCAAAATTAGTTAAAAAAGACATGGTATTTTTAGTGCCATTAATCTAAGATCGATTGTATAATTATGACCATAAGAATCCCCTTAGATACTGAAACAAGTTCAGCACAAGAAGGGGGGAGGTAGGGGGATGTTCAACAGAATGTGGAAAATTCAATGAACACCCGTCTAAAGTCTCCCCTTGTTAGGGGAGGTTTACTCCACATCATAAAACGGATTTTTATCATACGTATCCACCTGTCGGTATGTACGCTGATACTTCACATATCCCGCGGCAGATTTCGGTATTGAGGCGATCTCCTCTTCGGTCAGTTTTCTCGTTTTTTTAACCGGCGACCCCATATACATATACCCCGATTCCAGCTCCTTCCCCGGGGGCACCAGACTCCCGGCCGCAACAATTACATCTTCATTTATTACGGCTTCATCCAGAATCGTAGCGTGGATACCAATCAGCACCCGATCTTTAATCGTGCATCCGTGAACCATCGCATTATGGCCGATCGTCACATCATTGCCGATCTCCGTGGGGCCGGTTTGATTCATCACGTGGATGGAACAGTTATCCTGCACATTGCTCCTCTCCCCGATTCGAATCCAGTTCACATCACCCCGAATAGTAACATTAAACCAAACCGAGCTTTCCGATCCAAGGGTTACATCCCCAATCAGGTCGGCACTGGGTGCTATAAAAACAGATTCATCAAACTGTGGCGACTTGCCAAGAAATTCGTAAACCATCCGCTTAGTTAGATCGGTACATATAAAGTTCAACGATAGACTTCATCTGCTCATACGTTCGTGGATTCTGCTGCAGTTTCTGTCCATTCATAAAATACGTTGGGGTAGCATTAACCGTTCTGCGAATGCCTTCCTCACGTTGACTTTCTACCCGGGCATGAATTTCCTCAGACTCTTTATCCTCATAGTATTGATCCATGTCCAGCCCAATCTCCTCCGCAAATTGATCAAACATCTCTTCAGCACCACCGCGTGACCATTCCGCTTGGTTATCAAAAATAAGAGCCGTCATCTCATCAAACATTCCCTGCTCTCTCGCAGCCTCAGCAGCGTGGGCCGCACCGCGGCTATATTGAAATCCACTAAGCGGAAAATGTCGGTATTCAACATCTACCATATCACCAAACTCCTCTTTCAGTGGTTTTATCAGCTCATATCCATCACGGCATGCCGGGCATTGATAATCGCTGTACTTCAAAATATGCACTGTTTGAGCTGTTCGCTCCTCATTCGTTTCCGATGATGAACCACTCAACCCGAAGTATAAACCGCCGCCGGCTACTGCTATAAAAATTACAAAAAGAGCTATCTGTACCGTTTTACTATTCATAGTCTATAAAATTAAAGGAATGTTCTAATTTTCGGTTTGATGAACGTCATAACGGCACCATCAACCCAAAAAATCTGTTAAAAAGTTACGAATTTTGGAGTTTACTTTTGTAAGCCATGGCATAAATTTTCATCTGCTTAATCATCGATGCCAATCCATTGGACCGTGTGGGTGACAAATGCTCCTGCATGCCAATTTTTTTAATAAACTGGGGGCTCGTCGTCAAAATAGTATCCGGGTCTTCCCCCGAATAAAATCGTACCATCAAGGCAACAAGTCCTTTCGTAATTGCTGCGTCACTATCAGCCCGAAATACAACCCTGTTATCTTCATCCAGCTCGGTGGTTAACCAAACCTGTGATTGGCATCCCCGAACGAGGTTTTCTTCAACTCTGTGTTTCTCTTCCAGTGGCTCCAAAGACTGACCAAGTTTAATAATATGCTTATATCGCTCTTGCCAATCAGATAGGGCTTGGAATTCCCCAATAATCTTTTGCTGTTTCTCGTCAATTGTCATAAAAATACACCTACAACTACTTACTGATGTTCATTTATCTATCTACGTAAGATAAGAAAAAAAAGCCTGCCGGACATCCATCCGGGCAGGCTTAAAAAAGTAACATATCGCGATTACAATAATATATCTAAGCGTTGTTTTCCGAAGATACCTCGGTTGAAGTGGCGCCTTTAATTGCCGTCACCGTCGATTCGTTCGTATCCCACTCCGGCTTTGCGTAATCAATTACTTCAACATAATCGCCGTCGCTCGCTTTTACACGAAACTGTTCGGTGTTAGGCTTTCCCTCCAATACTACTTTAAAGTGATTTATCACTTTCTGGAGATCATCCACATGTATAAAATCGGAGAGTTCAACTTCCGTTGCATTTGATACATTAATACCGGTTACTTGGGAGAACGTGTCGGAAAAATAGTCGAACTCATAATCTTCACCCCCAACAGGAATTACCTTGTAGCTGAAATCCTTTGCCTCATCAAAAGCACGATCGAAATCGCGATTCTTTTTGGTGAGCATATCAACAATTCTCTTCTCGAGCGATTTGTTTTGAAATGCAATTCGCACAATTTTCTGACCATTTGAAGCAAGCAACCGTACATTAGCTTTCACTTCGATGGAATTCTTCTTCTTGTTGATGATCATAAGTTCATACTGCTTGCCATCAAAGTCACTCGGTTTAAAACTTTCAAACTTGTGTTTAAAAGTCTCAATGTACTCGTCGCCCAGAATTTCCCAGACTTTTTTCTTCTTCAGCTCTTCATCATCAAATCCAATCAAATCTCTAAACGCCTTGTTTGATGTAACAATATTTCCCTGCTCATCAACATCAATCAGTGTTTTTTTGGACTCTTCAATCAATTTATCAAACTCAATTTCAGTATCTACTACTTTTTTCTCCGATCGTTTTCGTTCAGTAATATCGTGCTGGTAAGAAACCCAATGCGTTATTTCGCCATCCTTGTTCGTCAATGGATGTATATCCCACTGATTGATAAACTCCGTACCATCTTTTCGATAGTTTACCGTATGGCCAAAAAACGATTGACCGTTTTTCAGGCGCTTCTTCAACTTATCAAGTACAGCACGGTCGGTTTTTTCTCCCTGCAGAATGCGAGGAGTTTTCCCAATCACTTCATCCCGGGAATAACCCGTCATTTTCGTAAATCCATCATTTACGTAAACAATTTTTGGGCCGGGCTCTTCCAGGCTCAGCTCCGTAATTAAAATTGAGTCGTAATCGCTGCGAATTGAATCTTCCAGAAGTGATAAATACTGTCGGTATTTTTCCTTCTCATTATTCAACTCTTTAACGAGCTTTGAGAGCTTTTTTTCCGCATCGTTGTCAGAAACATGAGCGGAAATGAGTTTCTTTATTTTTTCAAGCATGATTAAGTGGATAAATCTTGGACTTAGAGATAATTACAGAACGCAGTTATGCACAACGCATTTTCAAAGTTTTAACAACTGAACAGTTTCGAATAATTCCCACTTTCTCAAAATCATTGAATTATTTTAATAATCCATAAGGGAAATAATAACAAGTACTTACAAGAATGTATTAGCGGACCGTAAAAAGCCCGCTAATAAATATCCTGTTTTTTTACGATTCCTTGAGCAAAATTTTAGAAATCGTCTGCAATTGCATGTTTGACGTGCCTTCGTAAATCTTCCCGATTTTTGAGTCTCTGTAAAATTTCTCAACCGGATACTCTTTTACATAGCCATAGCCACCGAACAGATCTACCGCCAGCGAACTCACCTCTTCAGCAACTTCAGAGCTGTAATATTTCGCCATAGCCGCTTCTTTCAAAAAGTTTTGCCCGGCTTCTTTTCGTCGAGCTGAGTTATACACCAGCAAACGCGCGGTTTCTACACGAGTCGCCATTTTCGCCA
>SKWF01000093.1 GCA_007129085.1 Balneolaceae bacterium
AAAAGTGATTCCACTCTGTCCGTTTGCCAAATCGATCATCGAGAAAACCCCGGAGCTTCAGGATGTTCTCTGAAGTCGGAATGATACTGCATTAAACCCTTCTGCCTTTTCAAACACACCCTTCGGTTCCCACTCCCCGATGAGTCGGGACGCAAGCGCAAGAGGGGAAGTTCATCACGGAGCCTTGCTTGGGTTTCGAATAATTTAAAAAGTGATGGAGTAGTAGTTTAAAAGCTATTACTAAATCAACGGATCGTACCAAAAGTCCCCTCAGATACTTAAACAAGTTCAGCACAAGTAGGGGATTTAGGGGTGTGAAAAACCAGTAAGTTTAACTTATTCTACTCATTACGAACAAGTGGGGTATTCAGTGTTGTTATTGTTGAGGTAATCGAGTTACCGTCTGATACAGTAAGCAACAGTTTAAAATACTCATGGTTTTCAGGAATTTTTAATCTTAAGAAAGGACCGGTATCAATATCTCTTACCGCAAGGTAATTTCCATTTTCATCACACTTTACCAGCGACCATTCAAAAGAATAGTTCTCAAAGTTTTGACCGTATTTCCACCCTTCATCATCGTTATAAATCATTGCGTGGTAATTCAACACTTCATTTTTATATAGAAGGGTAGCCGGTTTTAATATTCTTGCTGTTATTTTATCATCTATTTTATCCACTTCATGCAAAGAATTGTGTAATTGAAAGTATTCAATTTTTGCACGTCCCTTTCGGTCGGTAATTCCATCAAATGTGAGTTTGTTACTCTGGTGTTGATCTTGCCAGGAGGTTACAAAGAAGGGGGGATGTGAATTCCACATATCATGATGAGTAAGAACATCAGTGCCAACTCCGCTGAATAGATACTCTATTTCCGAGTCTTCGAAAAAATCAACTACTGAACGTAAATGTTCATCTCCTTTTACAGTTAAACCGAAATAATCAATCCCCTCTACATTTTTAGCGATCAATTGAGCGTGATATATCGAGAGTTGATTTACTTCCAGGTCGAGTATTACCGGTCTGTCCGGATCTATCCTTTTTATTTCTGATATCAGTCTATTCAGCCAGAGTATGTAGGCACGGTTTTGGTACAGTAACTCCGGTTTATGGAAAAAATCTTTCTGATTGAAAAGAACATCATTCTGAATATTCCACGATGAAATATGGTCGTGATGTTTATGCCGTTTAAACAGCTGTATGATTGTCTCCTTTAATTGATTGGCCTCCAAAGTATCGTTCATGAAATCGGTGGATTCCGGAATCCAAAAACCGAATGAGACATCAAGATCCATCTCCTTGGAAATATTTAATATGTTGTAATCATACACTGTATTTCCGGAAATTTTGATGGTGTTTAACCCGAGATTTTTAATACGTTCGAAATCTGTAAGTAGTTTTCTCCGGTTTAAAACATGGTAATTGTTCCGCCAGTCATCACCATATTTAAAATTGATTCCTTTAACTCCCTGTAAATTAGCTCTTTCTACGCTTGGTTCACCGCTACCGCTTTCAAGAGTTGATAAGTGCGCAAAATCGTAGTCAGGGAGTTCCTCGCTTCTATATGAAGCTTTTACCACTCTGTTTTTAGGTGTGGTCTGGCTGAAGTATTCATCGGCTTGCAATGCTTTGGGCCAATTTGCCTTTACTAAATTACCTGAACCTCGGTTTAATTCGGTACTAGCATTGTTCAGAACCGGTAATGGGGCAAAAACATAATCAGGCACTTCTTTATTCTTAAATGAAGTTTTAATCACACTGTTTTCAGGAATTGTCCAATCCAGGTATCCATTGGCTTGCAGCCCTTCGGGCCAATTATTATCCACCTGACTGTTAAAGTAAATGACAGATTTTATTTCGCGGTAATCATTTTCAATTACAGCAAATGCATCTTCAATCCATTCGTTTTGATTTTGGCCGTCGCCCAGTGTTCCAAATTCAGAAATTACTACCGGTGTTTGCGGTAGTTTATTTAACTCTTCATGAAAGGGTTGATACAGACTTTCAAAATCATGCCATTGGCCATCCTGGTTGTACTGTGCATAATTCAGAATGTTAATTCCGATCCAGTCAACATATTCTCTGCCCGGATAAAATTCCGCCATGTTTTCAGCTTTCCATGGGTTCCAGATCCATATTACGTTATGGGCATTATTGTTTTTAAAGATCTCATACGTATGAATCCATGCGTCTTTAAATTTAGTTGCAGCTTCATCCCCTTCGATGAACCAGGGATAAAACGGGTTGTCTAATTCGTGTGCAAACCTCAAAAAAACAGGCTTATCCAGCTCTTTTAGTTTATCTGCAAATTGTGAAATGTAATCATCAAATAAACTGCTTGTAATAAGATCGTAAACATGGTCGTCGTCAGCTATTTCATCTTCGAAGGTATTTAACCACGGTTCCCAGGTAATCATCGGGATGGAATTATTCAGGTATACAGAATCAATGAGTGTAGATGGAAAGCTGGATTCAAGATTCTTTTCCCACGCTAAATAAAACGAAATGATGTCGAAATTCTCCTCTATTTGATCAGAGATATCGTTGACCTTTTCAAGACTGGTAATTCCATCGTCATATTGCGGGGCGAAAATTCCAATGTAGTTGATTACATTTTTCTCCTGAATTGGAGCTTGTACGCCTTCCCACTTTATATATTCAGTATGATAATAAATGCCCCCTGATAGTATTGAGAGAACTAATACCACAGGCAGGGCTGCATTTTGCCAGGTAGAATACCCTACATTTCGTACAGAGTTTAAGAGGGTATTTTTCTGTTTTTTAAATTCATGTGTAACCACTGCAGGCTTCTGTTTTTCATAGGCAAGTACCAGCGTGAAAAACATGATAGCCGCATTTAACAGGGCAAAACCTGACATGAAAATTGAAAATGGTGTAAAATCAATAGTCAGACCGTAAATTACAGCTGCAACCGAAACTCCGCCGACAACCAGATTTGGTATCAGAATTTTCCAACTGGTTCGTTCATTGTCTTCTTTTGGGGTAGGCAGATAGGGTACTTTTTTACGAATAACGGTGTAAACAGCCCCGACAACATAAATCCACCACGTACAGGCGAGCAGTATTCCGCCCAACAGATGGGTTCCCCATTCACTTTTATGCATTAGCCATCGTTGTACATAAAAATGGATACTCAAAAGTGAAGCTAAGATGGGAGTAATAATTAACCCAAAATTGATAATATTACCTTTCCAGGGTGTGGCAGCTGCAAACAATGAAATTATTGGGATTAAAAGGCTAATCAGAATAATAAATCCGGAAAGATAATGAAGGGGTAGAATTCCGAAATGAATTTTTTGTCGCCAGTTAAAATCCTTAAACAGTTTTGGGAATACGGAAACCAACAACTCCAGTGTTCCTCTCGACCATTTCAACTGCTGTTTGTAATATGAAGTAAGCGTGGCTGGAGAGAGACCTTTTGTGAAAACTTTTGGAACGTAAACCGATTTCCATCCTTTTGCATAGAGCTGCATTGCGGTATGCATATCTTCCGATAAACCGGCAGCATGGCCGCCAATTGAATCGAGCGCTTTTCGTCTGAAAACACAATTTGCGCCAATGGCATTTACCGTACCATAGGAGTTCATACTCATCATTACCGGACCATAAAAATGGAATGTCTGTTCGGCAGCACCTTTGGCCACTAGCGATTCATCAACATTGTAATACCCCTGCACAGATTGGACGAACCCGATTTTTTCATCCTCAAAATAGGGGAGAACCTCAACCAGAAAATCTTCTTTCGGCACATGATCGGGGTCCAGAATCAGGCATATCTCACCCGTGGCCTGTTTTAGTGCATTGTTGATGTTTCCTGCCTTGGCATTAATACGGTTGTTTCTCGTTACATGCTTTATCCCGTGATCTTTACAAAATTCTTTTAAGTGGGGATCATCTGCTTCATCACACAGATAGGTTGTGTGAGGGTATTTCATCCGTTTAATGGCAAGTAGAGTTCCCTCTACCATGTCGTAGGGTTCGCCGGGGAAATACGTGGTAAATACATCAACGGTAAGCTCTTTTGTAAGTACCGGCTTTTCGGGAATAGAAATGTCCCAGTAATGATACCAGATATATATGATCCGTAAGCTGTCAAATGTCAACGGCGCAATGAGCAGCCAGTAAAGCAATTGATGATCAATAAATTCCGGTGTCAGGAACCAGTAGAAAAAATTTATAATGCTTAACAGACCAAGAATTACTAAAAATCTCAGCGTTAGCTGTTCTCTCCGTGTCGGCACTTTTATGATGTTGGTGTTTGTGCTCACTAGTTTGTTATTACGTAAAATGGAGTGTTTGTGGTGGCAAAAAAACCATCCTGATTATATATATAAGCGAATATTCTATAGGGGCCTTCTGTTACCGGTGCGTGAAAAGCTGCTCTGTTTTTTTCAAAGTTGACAAAAGAGTCAATAGGAATGTAGTTGTTGATTACTATATCACTTGTATCGCTATACCAAGCCTCAGGATATATTTCCCAATCAATACGCAGGCTTTCATCACTATTTTCATGGAAAAAAACCTCTGCATGGCTTAATTCACCCGGTGCAAAAATAACGTTCTCGTGTACCTGCATATCGTTTACCAGCATGTAATCTAAACCAATCAATTCCGAAGAGATGCCAGATTGGTTTGATGCATCCCGTGAAATGGAGTTATTAGCTTGTAAATCCTGGTTATTGACCAATATGTAATCCACTTCACTTTCATTTGTTGAGGAGTCTGATTGATTCCATAAATTTTCTAATACTTTAACACTTTCTGATTTGTACTCATCTTTAAAAAGGCTGAACCAGGTATGTGTACGCTCAAGTTTATTTCCCCAGTAGAACATCAAAGATCCAAGATTAGCCCCATCATCAATACTATTAATCCTATTAAATCGTGCTCTGATACGTTCAGACTTTACTGTACTTGTCTCCTCTATGGGGGCACCCCAGGATGTGGAACTTGATTCCCAAGGCCCATTTGGTCCATATTCACTAAAAAAATACGGTCTGGACCCGAATAATAGAGAAATTTGAGCCAGGTGTGTGTTTACAAATCTTGTATTGCCGAAGGTGTTAAACGATATAAGATCTAAATCCGGAGAGTGAATATAGATGCTGCTTATGGTTTTTCGACCAACCCCGATAATCGAAGTTGAAACAGGATGATTTGGATCAATCTCTTGAATCATGGATACGAGCTCATTAAATGTTCTAATGAAGTCGTTTTTTCTAAAAACCAATGGATAATTGATCTCGTTGCCAAGGTTCCAAATTAGAAGTGCCGGATGATCTTTATGTTGATGAACTAAGTCTTTTATCTCTTGCTTTAGAATTTCATTCTCTTTTTCGTCTTCATATAAATTGTACGCTTTACTGTATGATGGTATATAGATATCAACAATCACTGCTAAATTATGCCTATGCGCTTCATCTAATTTTTCCTGTAAGTTTGAAGTGTCGAAAACCCTTATGGTGTTACCACCGATTTCTGCCAATTCTTTAAAATGAGAATCTCCACCCGCACCCTTTATAAAAAACGGTTCATTATTTCTGATTAGCTGATATCCCTCGTCGGTATTCTTTATATAAACCGTTCTGGGTTCATCTATTGGTTGTTCTATATTGAGATTTCGTAATGCGAAAAATCCCCCTAAAGTTATAATGATAAAAAGTGCTAAGACTGTGTAGAGAAGTAGTTTAAGCTTCATGTTTTTATAAAAACCGATGAAAGGTAAATTTTTGTACTGTCTCGTCCGGGTTGATAACTTCACCCCGGCATTTGGCCTGATTGGCATGTTTAAGTAATTCACGTTTCTTATGTATAGATATTCCCGAATAACCAATTTTAGGGCAAAGCGTATATAGACTTTTTAGTCACGTCACAGCTTTATTCAATAATTTCACTTTATGATATCAACAAGTTTGATGCCAAAACCACTTTCCAGATAGAGTTAACTTTACGGATCTTCTCAAAAACCGCTCTATATAATCTCTGAGGTGATATTTCTGACGGTTTTTTAAACAAGGTGAGAGAGATACATCAGACGATTTAATTTGCTGTAAAGTTTTTAATAGATATAGATGAGGTAATATTTACACACTTTAAGCACCAATTATTTCACACCGGCGGGTATGGTGAAAAAGGAACCGAAAATGAAGTCGACCTATTTTTCAAAAAGCTTATCCGGGGAGCTTCAATTATAAACTTTATCAATTACGTCTCATCTTGAACTTGTACAGGTGCATGTGAAAGTGGTATCTTGTAAATAGTAGGGAAGAGATAGTGTTTCAATTATAGGTATGGTGAATACTGTTAAGGAATT
>SKWF01000298.1 GCA_007129085.1 Balneolaceae bacterium
GAACTGTAAGGTAAATTCAAATAAAATTGATTGAAAACATCATTCTAAAAAGTTCTTAAAAGGTTCGCTGCTTTCATTATTTTGCGGCGATGAAAAAATATGTTGCTTACACAACACTTCTATTACTTACATTAATTTATCTCAACAGCTTTTTTGTACGGCAAATTGTGGCCGTATTAGGGGTTGAAATCCGAGATTTTTTTGAACTCAGTAATCTGCAGGTGGGATTGCTGTATGGCACTGCATTTTCATTTATTTATGCGCTGGCGGGAATTCCGATGGGACGTCTTGCGGATCGATATTCCAGGAAATGGATGATCTGTATTGGGTTATTGATCTGGACGATCATGACGTTTCTCAGTGGATTTGCAACCTCTTTCATTTTCTTGATTGTTGCCCGGTTTTTTGTAGGAATCAGCCAGGCGATGCTCAGTCCTGCGGTATACTCTTATCTTGCCGATACTTTTTCTCCTGAAAAACGCGCTACTGTATTTTCATTTTACGCGAGCGGAATATTTCTGGGTGTTGGTTTATCCTTTTTGATTGGAGGTAACGTAGCCATGCAGTACGATTGGCAAACAGCACTCATTGCCGTGAGTATTCCGGGACTGTTACTTTTCGTTGTGGCAGTTTGGTTTCTACGTGAACCAGATAGAAAAGTCAGAACTGAACCGAAAATCGAGGAGAATATTTTTGCGGAAATGAAACTGATTCTCCAGAAAAAAACGGTGCGATATCATTTGATAGGGTTTTCATTTTTAGCTTGTACAGGGTACACCGTTTTAGCTTTTGCAGGCACAATTTTCAATGATGTTTTTCAACAGCCGGAATTAACACCCCTGTATGGCTGGTTTATTATGGGAGTTGGGGGGACTGTAATTCTATCAGGTAGAGTTGCAGACTATATTGGGAAAAATAATCCCGCAAGAAGGTTCTGGCTGGGAATATTTGCTGCACTGGCCGGGTTGCCATTTTATGCATTCGGGCTTTTTTCAGGCAGTGCACAAATTGCGTTTATCTGCATGGGAGTTGGTGTACTGTTTTCATCATCGTATAATGGGGTTGCCGCAGCACTAATTCAATATTTTGTTACCAACAAACAGCGGGCCCTTGCGGGGGGTATTTATCTATTTGTGATTAGTATTGCCGGGTTTGGCTTCGGCCCACCGGTTACGGGCTGGCTGATGGACACACTTTTTACAGGGCAATATGCGGCATCAGCTGCGGTGTTTTTCGTAATGTCGATCTGCAGTATTGGAGCTACAGGGTCATTTATCATGGCGATGAAGCATTACAACAAAGACGCCCTTGAATAGATCACTACAGGTTATTAACCTTTTTCAAATTTATAATAAGAAGCAGACGATTGGATAATCAGCAACAAAACGAACGAAACAATCGGGATGAAACAACCTGGAAAGAGTCTCCATACCTGATTATAAAAGGGTTTTTGATGGGGTCGGCAGATATTGTGCCGGGGGTGAGTGGTGGCACAATGGCGTTGATCACAGGCATTTATCAGCGTTTGATAAATGCTATTAAAAGTGTGGATTCCACTGTAATTGAAAATGCCCTGAAATTCAGGCTGAAAGAGGTATTGGAGCTTTTTCACTGGAAGTTTTTTGTTCTACTGTTTACAGGACTTGGTGGCGCCGTTCTCTTTTTTACAAAAGTTGTGCCACTGCAAATCTACATGTTTACCCATACCGAAATTGTGTATGGCCTGTTTTTTGGACTGATATTGGGATCCATCTTCTTATTGATTGTTGAAGTTAGCCCGGATAAACGGGGGTGGAAAAATGCTTTGCCGATTATTGCCGGCTCAATTATTGGTTTTTGGATTGTAACACTTGTTCCGGCCGATACCCCCGAAACGTTTTGGTATGTATTTGTAAGCGGTGCAATTTCAATTTGTGCAATGATTCTGCCGGGAATTTCGGGCTCCTACATTTTACTCATACTGAGAAAGTATGATTACATACTTACAGAGTTGGGTAATCTGGCTTCATCAAACATGATGGATGCGATTGTAAACCTGACTCCTTTTTTCCTAGGGGCAATTCTTGGGTTGGCCCTTTTTGCACGGATTCTTTCATGGCTGCTGAAACATTTTCATGCCGCTACAATACTTGTTCTTGTAGGATTTTTAATCGGTTCACTATACGTAATATGGCCGTTCCAGGAGAGAGAGTATTACGAGAGTGTACGTGCAGTTGAGGTACTACCGTACAGCGACCCGATTGTGCAGGAGCTGTTGCTGCGGGAAGAAGATCCGGAGCTGCCCCGCTATCAAAGAATTCGTACAATTACAGAAGATTCTTCAGAACCTGGAGCAAGAGTAGCAGAAGTTGAAACGGTATCCATTCAGCTATTAAATTCGGAACCGTTTATTCCCGATTTTGATAGTGATGAAGTAAATGTAGGTGGCGGATTTACAGGCGGAATAATTGGGCTTTTGATGATCTGGTTTATCTCCTATTTGAGACAAACGTAGAGCTTCAGAAACCACTGAAAATCATCTGTTTACACAATAGTTTCATAATTAATTACTATTTTAAATTAAATAAAGATCAACCTACAGAAGGGAGGAGTTATGATTCGATTTAATAAAATTTTAGTACCGACTGATTTTTCAAAAGGGGCAGAAGGTGCTTATGCAGCGGCACAAAAAATTGCAAATGTTTTCGGCGGGAAAATTGACTTCATTCACGTAGTGCCAACCATCAAATATTTAAACGAGAGCATTAAAAAGCTGGGTGGTCCGCTGGATATGAATGAGGACATATATCCGAAAATTGTGGAAGAGTCCGAGCATCAGCTGGATAAGTTGATGGATCAATATTTGAAAGAAGAGAATAGAGGTGAGCACAAGGTCATCATAGACCGCAAACCATCCGAAACAATCAGTAAATATGCATCTAAGCATGATTACGACCTTATTGTGATGGGAGCAAAAGGAAAGCATGAATCGAGCATGATGCGCGGTAGTACAACCGAAAAAGTGATTCGGAAATCAAAAGTACCTGTATTTTCAATAGAGGGACGGCTTGACGAGAATAAAATTAAAAATATTGTTATGCCCACCGATTCCTCCTCTTTATCTTTTACGGCATTCCCGATGGCAGTTGCACTCGCCGATACCTTTAAGGCTGATTTGACGCTTCTACATGTTATGGAACTGTATGGAAGTAGTGCAGCTATTGTGGCTCCGAAACCCAATAAGGGAGAGCTGGTAGCTATTTATGAAGCGATAATTGAGCGGATTAATAACTTCCTCAGTGATCAGGGAATCGACTCCATACACATTCAAAAATCGGGTGTGGTGTATGAAGATGAAGTAACCATCACAGAAAACGATTCCAGCAGATCTATTGCTTTGCATACAAAAGTAGTGAAAGGCGTATCAGCCCATTACGAAATTGAGAGCTACGCATCTGAGTCTGCTGATCTCTTGATTATGGCTACACATGGACATAGTGGATTTGCTCACCTTATTTTGGGATCCACAGCCGAAAAAGTAGCCCAGTATGTTAACAAGCCGGTAATTACTGTGCGGCCGGATAAGAAACTCTTCGAATCACAAAAGAACTAACCCATTAATTCGGAGTTTAGCGTCAAAGGCTAGACTCCGTTTTCTCTCTCCTGATATTAATATTTATTCACTTTTTTGCATCTGTCGAGATGATTGGTCACATTCATAAAAATTTTCAAGTGAAGAGAGCTTCATCGTGAAGTTTATTTGAATCTTTTTATTCAAATCTCCGTAGGCGGAGACGTCTAAAAACAATAAACCAAATCATCAAACATATGCTAACAATTAAACAAACAGCTTTTGGGCTGATTTGTGCAGCTTTGTTATTGCTGCCCACATTTCTTACCGCTCAAAATCTGGAATCGTTCGAAGAGAATGTAACCGAGTTTACGCTCGATAATGGTCTGCACTTTATAGTAGTAGAGAGAAGTGTTGCACCAACCGCCCACTTTTTTACACTGGTAGATGTTGGTTCGGCAAATGAACCTGTTGGTAATACCGGAATTGCCCATATTTACGAACACATGGTATTTAAGGGGAGCCAAACAATTGGTACTACCAATTACGAAGAGGAGAAGAAATACATCGACCAAATGGATGATGCCTACAGGGCATGGCTGGATGAACGGAATAAATTTGAACCGGATGAGGAAAAACTCGACCGCTTATGGGAGGAGTTCGAGGAACTTCAAGAGAAAGCTGGTGAGTTTGTAGTAAATAATGAGTTTACCCAAATTATTGAGCGGGAAGGAGCTACGGGTGTAAACGCATTCGCTTCGAACGATGCGACCGGATACTTTTACAGTCTGCCACAAAACAAAGCTGAACTCTGGTTTATGCTCGAAGCCGATCGGTTTATGAACCCGGTAATGCGCGAGTTTTATGTAGAGAAAGAGGTGATTTACGAAGAGCGCCGTCAACGTACGGACTCAAACCCATTTGGACGATTGATTGAAGAATTTACCTCAACGGCATTTTCTGCACATCCTTACAAGAATCCGGTTGTGGGTTGGCCATCAGATATTAGGAATACCTCCATACAGGATACGTGGGATTATTACGAGAAATTTTATGCCCCATCGAGTTTTACCATTGCCATTGTTGGTGATGTGGATGCGGATGAAATGAAACGGCTTGCCGATAAATATTTTGGTCCAATGCCGAAAGGAGATCCGGCTCCTGAACTTTTGACCGAAGAGCCTGAGCAGCGTGGAGAACGACGTTTTACAATCGAAGAGCAGTCGCAGCCGATCTATTTGGAGGGATATCATACCGTAAGCAGTCAGCACCCTGACTACCAGGCGCTGAATTTACTGAGCGGTATTTTAACCAACGGACGTACGTCACGCCTCTACAGAAAGATGGTGGTGGAAGATCAAACCGCACTTCAGGTTGGCGCAAATAATGGATTCCCGAGCAGCAAATATCCCGGGATGTTTATCACATTTGTGGTGCCAAACCAAGGGGTAGATATGGATGAGGTTGAGGAAACCTTGCGGACAGAATTTCAGAAAATTATCGATGAGGGAGTTACTCAAGAAGAGCTCGATAGAGTACGGACGAATTCACGTGCAAGCCTGGTTCGACGGTTAACATCAAACTCCGGAATTGCACAAACCATGGCATTTGCACATGTAAATGGTGGGAGCTGGCAAACGGCATTTACCGATTTGGAGAGATTGAACGACGTTACCGTGGAAGATATTCAACGCGTGGCCGAAAAATATATCAGAAAACAGACCCGCACAGTCGGCAAGATTGAAAACGTGCAGGGCCAAGAGATGTCGGCCAATTAAACAGGAATATCTAAAATGAACTCCAGAACTATGAAAGCTTTATCTATACTATTTTTAGCACTGATTTTTATGGTATCCTGTGCAACTCAGGAGCAGACAGTAACAGAATCACAACCGGTGGACGTTGACGGGCTCGAATATCCCGAATTGAACCCGTATCAAATTCCGGAAATTGAAACCTTTGAGCTGGATAACGGCATCAAATTTTATCTGGTTGAAGATGACGAAGTACCGCTTATCAACTTGAATATGATTGTGCGTGCGGGCTCGTTTATGGAACCGGCTGAAAAAGTTGGTTTGGCGTCCATCACAGCAAACGTAATTCGTAATGGTGGTTCGGAAGCGTACCCCGAAGAGGAGCTGAATCAGCTGCTTGAAGATCGTGCTGCCCAGCTCGAGTTTGGTATGGGAACGACAAGTGGATCAGGTTCGCTTAACGCATTGAAAGAGGATTTTATTGATCTGCTTCCGGTTCTTGTTGATGTAATGACAGATCCAAAACTACCACAAGAAAAAATTGATCTGGCCATTCGCCAACAACGTTCCGGTATTTCAAGGCGGAATGATGACGCCCAGCAGGTCGGATTCAGAGAGTTTAGTAAGCTGATTTATGGAGAAGATTCTCCGCAGGCACGTGTAACTGAATATTACACGCTGGATGAAATCACCCGTGACGATCTTGTGGAATTTCACGCAAACGCCTATAAAGGTCAAAATCTTATGATTGGCTTGGTGGGTGATTTTGACATCGAAGAGATCAAACCGATACTTGAAGAGGTATTTTCAAAAGTGCCGGCAGGCGAGAAAAATGAACTCGATTTCCCTGATGTAGATTACGATTTCGATTCCTCTATCCACTTTGTGGATAAGCGCGATGTGAACCAATCGGTTGTTTTGATGGGACACATCGGTGGGATGAGAGATAACCCGGATTATGCAGCTCTTCAGGCGATGAAC
>SKWF01000108.1 GCA_007129085.1 Balneolaceae bacterium
AAGGGTTTGATGAAGGAACTCCGTCGGAATACAGCACGGAAGAGTACAGCAACACCTATGTTTTGCGCGCCCAGCAGGGGACAAGCTATGTGATGAACACGGCGATTCCTGAAATCGATTTCGGAAGTGCACACTGGTATCCCAATGAGTGGGGGTTTGGAACCACGATAAATGATGATCTGCTGCGGGCACAACGTGCATGGTTAGGCGATCACCAGGCGATTGCTGAAAGCCATGGCAAGCCATTTATTATCGGTGAGTTTGGATTCCCGGGCTGGGGTGATGACCGCGTGGAAGAGATGTACAAGGAGCTCTACAGCGAAGTGGAGAGCCAAAGGGTTGATGGAAACCTGTTGTGGCAGTTAGTAGCCGACGGCACCAAGTGTTGGGAGTTTGGTGGAAATATCTGCTACCCCGGTGGCCGAGAGGATACCCAGCTGTACAATCCGTTCAGGGACCATGTTGAGTTTATGCGAACTCTTCGATAACAAAGCAGCCATATAATTGAAATAACTTTTAAGCCGAACTCGCATTTGCGGGTTCGGCTTTCTTATTGGGGCTCGCTAAAATTATACCGATCTAACTTGTTGTGCAGCGTTTTTCTGGCAAATCCTAAAAGCTTTGCGGCTTCGGTTTTATTGTTATCAACGGAACGAAGCGTTTGTTTGATGGCCTGCTTTTCAATCTCTTCAAGACTAGTTCCCACAGGGATGTGCAGGTATTGATTCGAGTGGTCTTCATTGTAGCCACTAAAATATTTTGATTCCGATTTCGAAATAGACACAGGTAACATATCAGGCGTTATAACATCTCCTTCCAGCAGAACCAGGCACCGCTCAATATTATTTTTTAATTCTCTTACGTTTCCGGGCCAGTCGTAGTTGGTAAGTACTTCGATGGTTTCTTCAGAAAACTGAATGTTGCCTAATCCATATGCATCGCAATAGCAGTTTTTATAAAATTCGATTAATAGTGGAATATCTTCTTTTCGATGGCGCAGTGGTGGAATGTATAGTTCAATTACATTTAGGCGATAAAAAAGATCTTCGCGGAAACTGCCTGCTTTAACTTGGTCGCTCAAAATCTTATTGGTTGCCGAAATAAGGGTGACATCCACCTGAATTTCTGCTTTACCCCCAACTCGTCTGAATCTTCCGGTTTCTACGGCCCGCAGTAATTTTACCTGGGCATTGAGAGACATTTCACCAATTTCATCGAGGAAAAGAATGCCTTTGTCGGCCATTTCAAAACAACCCATTTTTTGAGAGTCGGCCCCTGTAAATGCCCCTTTTTCATGCCCCAAAAGTTCGCTTTCAACTAATTCTCCAGGTATGGCTCCACAGTTAACAGTAACCATCGGTTTATTATGCTTAAGACTATGATAGTGTATTAACCGTGCAAAAACCTCTTTCCCGGTGCCGTTTTCCCCGGTAATAAGAACGGTTGCTTTTGTTTTTGCGACCAACTTAATTTTTCGGTAAAGATCTAACATTGCCGGGCTTTGTGTGATCAGTATCGGCTTCTCGCCGCAATGTATGTTTTTGGTGTTGTTGTCTTTTTGATCTATGGATGAATGTTTTTCCATTCTAGCGCTCCCTAAAACTACTTGTAATTATTTTTATGAATATCTCTCTCTAAAAAGTGGACGATTTGATATTTCTGGGGTTTTTTGCCCATAAATCAAAACCCATCTTTTATATAGTTAATCAGGTAATTATTGAATTGAATAGTTGATCATTAACAATAATTACTATATGCCCTTGAATATTAAAATGTAAATTTTAATACCTTTTAAGATTGTTTGAACGTGCCCCCTATCAGTGCACTTTAAAACATCTTAAATGAATGTGTAAATATGCCATTTCCTATACATTATAGAAAATGGGAAATAATTTACAGATATCACAGGTAGGGGGGATAAACAGAAATAAAGCTTCAAAAAGGTAGGCTTTCGAATTACAGGAATGATCTGTTTTACTCTTTGTATATAATTGACCATAGATAAATATTCTAGTCGTTAAAAGTTTAGTAACTACACCAATGTAGCAGATGGGTGACGATTGTTGGTTACGTATAACCGCCAATTGATTACATAAATTACGTAATGTAAAGGGAGCGGATGTAATTACGTTAATTATAACTCAGATATGAGCAGGTTTAATAACTAAAATATGAAGTATAACGTGAACATGGGATTTATATAATAATTTATAAAATGGGTGTAACAGAGATTATTTAAGACGTAGCTAATATAGTAGTGGACAATAGCACGTACTATTACAAATCGAGAGAGATAAAGGGAGACAGGCCTTGAGCACCTGTTTCCCTTTTATATTTAAACGCATATCGAATTCAGATCAAATGAGAAGACCGGGTTAATTCTGAAGTTAATTTAAATGTACTGGCATTCGACACAGCCGGAAATCTAAATAACAAATCTTCTCCACTAGATTAGCAATTCACATTATCGATGACGGGTCCGAGATTGCGATCGATGGGTAATCAATATTTTTTAAGTGTTCTTGTACCGGCCACGTGTTGTAAGGGTACAAACAACTTTAAAGAAGGGAGTTAGAGTATATAATTGGTTTGTATAAGATTTAATAGAATGGATGTAATAAATAAGTTCTAAGATGATGTTAACATAGAAGTGGACAATAGCACATACTATTACAATTCGAGAGAGATAAAGGGAGACAGGCCTTGAGCACCTGTTTCCCTTTTATATTTAAACACATATCGAGTACAAATCATAAATGGCTGCGGAGAGTATGATCACTGCGCAATACAACAGTAGGACAATGTTAAAAAGAAAGAATAAGTAAACTCTGTGATTTGTATAAAGTATAATGAAATAGATGTAATAGATAAGTTCAACGAGTGCATTAATTTATGAGTGGACAATAGCACGTACTATTCAAATCAAGAGAGAAAAAGGAGACAGGCTTTGAGCACCTGTTTCCTTTTTAATTTTAAGACATATCGATTACAGTCATTGATATTTCTCGTTTAATTAAATCGGGATTATTTGTACAGCGTTTTTACTTCTCTTGATAAATGATAACATAACTCTTCACTATTTGATAAATGGATTCAAACTAAAAATAGCCTGGGTAGGATTGTGATTAATGAGCGGTCAACTCTTCATGAAAATGAAGAACCCATTACCATACCGTTCGACTCCAGGTATGGTTTTTGAACGATATCATTAATTGCCAAGAGCAAATTTGAGAAAAACGTTAGTTAATAGTTTCATTTAGAGAAGGGATTACGAAACTATGACGTTACGTTAAGCCATAAAGAGAGTTCGAGTAAATAATTGATTTATATAAGGTTTAATTGAATGAATGTAATAGGTATGGTTTGAGAATGTATTAATATAGCAGTGGACAATAGCACATATACTATTCAAATAGAGAGAGAAAAGGGAAACAGGCCTTGAGCACCTGTTTCCCTTTTATATTTCACAGATGTACCGAATATTAATTGTTGTTTTGGAGTTCAATTATGGCTGCTACGCACCGGTGCAATAAACACATCCATAAAAAATAGAAAAGTGATAAAATCTGTGATTTATACAAATTTAAATGGAATGGATGTAATAGATAAGTGCAACGGGTGCATTAACATACAAGTGGACAATAGCACATACTATTCAAAAAGAGAGAAAAAGGAGACAGGCTTTGAGCACCTGTTTCCTTTTGTTTTTTAAAGAGGTTGCTAATCCGAACCGTTGGTATCGCTTCTGTAACGAAACCCGAAACTATTGGATTTATCTGTTCCGGATTGAGAGAAAATTTACTGGATCAATAGGCCTATCAATGTGATCTGTAAATTATGTAAGAGTTAAATTTTCGATGTAATGCACAAATTTCTCAAAAGCTTTATCATTTGTTAATGTTATTCGAAGATGCCTTTCAAGGGCAATAATCCACTTGCAAAGTTCTCTTATTAATGTCTCTACAAATAAAAAGAAGCAGTTATATCATCTTGGACAAAGAACTAGATAAATCCACGGTCAGTCACAAAAAAGAAACCTATAAAATGCTCTATGTTAAATATATGGTCAGTTTGCGCTGTAAAGATGTTGTGCGAAGTGAGCTCAAAAAACTGAACATACCATATCGAACATCACTACATGGAGCTATACGGATTCCGGATAGTAAATCACATGCCCAGTACGAACTCCGAGCAAATTTACGAAAGCACGGAATGGTTCTGCTCGATGAACGTGAAAGTGAGCTGATAGACAAAATTATAGAAGTTGTGATCGATACGATTCACTATTCTGAAGAACTGCCCAAACTTAATTTTTCTGAGATGATCAGAGAGGTTGTTGGGACAGAAACTACACCAATTCTAAAAATATTTTCTGAAGTGAAGGGAATATCTATCATAAACTTTATCGTAGAACAGAAACTTGAGCGGGGGAAGGAGCTTTTACTTAAGGATGATCTTACCGTGGACAATGTTTCAGATAAGCTCAACTATAAAAGTAAAGATCTGTTTATTGCCCAGTTTAAAAAGTACACCGGTTTAACTCCATCGTACTTTATAAAAATGCGGGGTGGCCACAAAAATCTGCTATTAAACTCATCATCTCCCCGAACATCGTCATCGCTTTACTAATAAATTCAGTTATTTACTGAGATCTAAGGTTTATAAAATTCACTAACACTTTTTGGCGGCTCTTTAAACGGAGCCGCTTTTTTTATGTCTAAAATATATTTTTGCTATACGAACGATGCGCGATAATTACATACGTTCGGTTAGCTGTAAATCATGCAATAGATTTAGAAATAAATGTAATGTCTAAAACCTTTGGGTTGATCAAATTTAAACTGTATTCAAGTTTAAATGATCAAAACAAAGAAATCATGAGTGATAAAAACAGAGAAAGTGTAGCAAACGGTTTAGGAGATACATCCAAAGAAGAGAGAGCAAAAAAGAGTGAACACCAACATGACCAAGTGTATATGAGCGGATCGCGAGGATTCTCTATAGGTGAATTGATTGACCGGGATGATTTGGAAATCAGATCAAGAAAACAACGGAAAAACTTCAAAGGGGTATAATCACAGAAATATAAATTGTAAAGTGATGCAAAGTTCACAGAATCTTATTTCGCCTGATCAGGATGGGAGTGACAGACCGTCTATTAAAGGAGAGAAAACCTTTCCGGAGCTGATGAATCTGTTTCATGATCAGTTAAGGGAACTGCTATGGTCAGAAAAGAAGTTGGCTAACCTTGTTCCACAGCTAATTTCCAGAGCTACAAATGAGGCACTAATCGAAGTACTGACAGATCAAATGCAGGAAAACATAGAGCATATAGGGCGATTGGCAACCATGTTTAGGTTAACCAAACAAAAAACCGCTGCTGTACAGTGCAACGAAATGGCAGTGCTTATTATGGAAGCGGAAAAAATTTCAGAAAGTCGCAATGCAGATATTAACAATGATGTGGAAATCATGAAGGTGTTGAAAAAAATAGAGCATCATTTGTTTACGATATATTGCGAACTTCGCGAATTGGCCGAGGTTTTGGATTTAAGTGACTGCGAAATTTTGATTTTGGACTCGTTGAGTGAAAAGAAAGCAACGAGTTTAAAACTAGTGAAAGTTGCAACGAAGCAAGATCCTTAACCCCCGTAAAAGAGCGGAAGAGGAAGATGCTCTTCTGCTTTTTTTATAAGTAGCAAAATGGCTCTGAATTAATTACTATCAATCTACAATAAATACGCTAACGTTCTGCAGATTTAATCAAGCTCACATCATGCCCACTACAATCACCATAACTGTACTTCTTCTTTTGGTGATATCTATGATCTACGGATTTTATGCTACACAGCAGTGGCGCAAGGAAAACCGGGGCGAAACGGTCCGCAATGAGAAAGACTATTTCCGGGCGGGAGTATTCTACGCAAATCCACATGACAAACGGTTTATGGTTCCCAAACGGTTTGGCGGAGGATATACCTTAAACTTCGGCAATCCCATTTCAGTAGTCGCCGGAATTTTTATCATCGCCGGGCTCCTCTTATTTTATGTGATGAAATAGATTCTGCATCAGCCTCTGTTGTATAACAGGGGCAGTTTTTTATAGACGACGTTCATCAACCCGAATATTTAGGCTAATAAAATTATATGGCGCTTTATTTTCGAACCCTGTTTTTCTCTGTGTTGATGATCGTCGTGATAATTTTGGCTGCCGGTTGCAGTGAGAGGACGCTTGACCTTGAAATGAGCGAAACGGAGATTGCAGTGCAGAGTGGGGAGCA
>SKWF01000205.1 GCA_007129085.1 Balneolaceae bacterium
CAAATAATAAACTTGGATATCTATTAAACTTTAAATCATCCAAGATGAAGTATGGTATCAAACGTGTGGTTAATAAGCTGTAGAAGGGGTAAATTTTAAATACTACTGTAATCTTTGCGCCTCCGTGCCACTGCGGTTATCATTCTTTATTAATGTTCGATTGAGGATTATTGTATACCCTGCGGTTATCATTACTTTCCGTGCAGATCACTCATCTCTTCGAGGCTGATTTTATCCTCGTAATATGCCCGGCCCACAACTACACCGTATAGATCATGCTTTTGAAGCTCTGCCAAATCTTCCCGTTTAGATACGCCGCCCGAAGCAATCCAGTTCAAAGTAGGAAACCGCTTTTGAAGATCTGCATACATCTGCACATTAGGACCACTAAGCATACCGTCTCGCGAAATATCGGTACTTAATACGGTCTGCAATCCTGCTTTAATCATCGGGTTGATGAACTCCTCAATTGGAGTGTCACTCGTTTCTAACCAGCCGCCATAAGCCATTTTGCCATCCTTAAGATCCAGCCCAAGGATCATCTCATCAGGATAGTTGTTGATGGCTTCCAAAAATTCAGCAGGCTTTTTAACCGCCATCGAAGAGCATATAATACCGCTCAATCCAGCATCCAGAAGTTGCTTTATATCATCAGAAGAGCGAACACCACCTCCGGTTTGAATTGAAAGACCGAGCTGATTTATCATCCGCTCAATAAGGGGCAGATTTTCAAAAGATCCGCTTTTGGCACCATTCAAATCCACAACATGTATATGGTCAAACCCGGCATCTTTAAACTTTCCGGCCTCTTTTACCGGATCATTATTATAGACGGTTTTTTCATCATAGTCCCCTTTTTTTAGGCGAACCACTTCTCCGTTGAGCAGGTCAATAGCGGGAATAACTTTCATATATCAAATAGCTTTTAAAATTGAAAAATCTACCTTTTGTTAAGTGAATGTCGCATTCAAAAATGGCTCTCAATGATATGAATTTGGGAGGAGGAAGGGGAGGGGAATCAGGAAATAAATAAATTTAGTCCAGAGCCTCAGGAGTTAATTTCTGATTTGATATTTACCATATCAGCAAAGTTTTGCAACAAAAGCGAACCAACCTGCCCAGATTTTTCGGGATGAAACTGTACACCCATAAAGTTGTCTTTTGCTACGACAGCAGTAAAGTCATTGATATAGTTGCAGCTCGCCAGTGTATTTTTGCAAATGGGAGCGTAATATCCGTGAACGTAGTAGAGAAACTGCTTTTCGCTGATCCCTTTTAGAAGTGGATGGTCAATGTTTGGCTTACATTGATTCCAGCCCATATGAGGCACTTTAGCTTTTGAAGCGTCAAACTTTTTAAGTTCTCCCGGAATCAATCCAAGTGTATTGCTGTCACCTTCTTCGGATGATTCATATAAAAGCTGCATTCCAAGACAAATACCCAATACCGGTTTGGTGGTGTTTTTTAGCCACACATCCAAATCGCGTGATCGAAGGTCATCCATAGCTGCCCCGGCATGACCCACGCCCGGGAAAATGATCCCATCTGCTTTTTCCAGCTCGTTATGGTCATCAGTAATAAAATGAGCTGCACCAAGCCGGTTTAATGCATTTGAAACTGACGCCAAATTTCCGGCTTGGTACTTAATAATTCCTATCATAATTCCTACAGGTACAAAAATTAAAACCTAAAAAAGAGAGCTAAGGATCTGGTTTATTTAAAGCCAACATAATATGTGGGTTTCACCTTTTCGCTTATATCTAAATAGTTCCTTTAGTGGTGGGGAGAATGCCCCGAATTCGTTCATTCCTACTAATTGCAAAACGAAGTGCTCTTGCGAACCCTTTAAACACCGATTCTATTAAGTGGTGTTCGTTTTTAGCGGTTGCTTTAACGTGCAGAGTTGCTTTTGCGTTCATTGCCAGCGTGTAAAAAAAGTGCTCCAACATCTCTGTTGGGAAGTCGCCAACGTACTCTCTCTTCAGCTCAACTTCCCACCTTAAAAAGGGGCGGTCGGATAGATCAATAGCCACGGTAGCTTGCGCTTCATCCATTGGCAGAACAAACCCGTAGCGCTGTATTCCGGCTTTATTTTCAGAGATCGCTTCGCGTATCGCCTGCCCCAATGCAATTGCCGTATCTTCGATTGTGTGGTGTTCATCCACCTTTAGATCTCCCTCGCAGTTGATTTCAAGATCAATAAGCCCATGGCGTGCAATTTGATCCAGCATATGATCAAAAAATTCCAGCCCGGTACTGATATTGCTCTCGCCCGTTCCATCCAGATTGATGGAGATAGAAATATCGGTTTCTTTGGTATTTCGAATTATTTCGGCTTTACGGCTCGGAAAGAGAATAGCCCGACTTAAATTTGTCCAGTCAGAGGATTTTTCTACAACTTCTCCGGCATATTCAAAATGCAGCTCGGTCCCTTCTTTTTTGATGATTCCATCCAATTCAGAATCACTGATTGAGGAGTTTTTGACCCCCTCATTTTCGATCAAATTCAGTTGTTGATCGGTCAGTGGATCCTGATCAAATTGTAGCTCCACACCGGATTCTGTAAGGTATTTCATCCCAGAGAGCGCACCTGCGGGTAGCAGAGTTTCGCTATCAGATTGTAAAGCGTTCGGGTGAATGTTGATTTTCATCTTTGTAAGAACTTATTGGTTAAACTCCCTTTGTGGGATATTGATCTCTTTTTATGCCTTTTATGACAATTCGTGTTCAACAATATTTTTAAGGGCTTTCAGAAACCTCACATTTTCATCGGGCATACCGATTGTTACCCGCAGGCAGTCTTCGCATAGAGGTTCGTTGCCTCGGTATCGCACAATAATACCTTTTTTAGCCAACTTCTCGTATACAGCTTTAGCCCGGTCGATTTTAAAAAGCAAGAAGTTTGAATTGGAAGGGTAGACCTTCTCAACTGCATCACTGTAGTTAAGCTGCTCCGCAACATAATCCCGTTCTTCGCGCAGTTTCTCGATATTGAAATTCAACAGCTCTTTGTTATCAAACGCCTGGAGAGCCGTATCGGCTGTCAATTTGTTGATGTTGTATGGCGCTTTTACACGCATCATATAGTCGATAATTTGTGGCCCGGCAATAGCAACTCCCAGCCGTATTCCGGCCAGTCCAAATGCTTTAGAGAAGGTCTGGAGAACTACTAAGTTGGGATACTGTTGAACCATGTGAGCCATCGATTCCTGTTTGCTGAAATCGATATACGCCTCATCTACAACAACTATCCCGGGGAATTTTGTGGCCAGCTTCAACAGGTCGGTTCGCTTCATGTCATTCCCGGTGGGATTATTGGGCGAACAGAGAAACAGCATTTTTGTGGAATCATCCACTTCATCTATGATTCTGTCGGGCTGCAACTGAAACTTTTCAGTTAGCTTAACCTCTTTGATGCCTACATTATTGATATTTGCAGATACCTTATACATCCCGTATGTGGGAGGGGTGATGATGATGGACTCTTCACCGGGCTCGCAAAAAATTCGCATCAGCAAGTCAATCGCTTCATCACTGCCAACGCCCAGGAAAATATTTTCGAAATCCACTCCTCGATACTCCGCAATTTTTTTGCGCAGTTTATCTTGAGTGGGGGTCGGGTATCGATGCAGATCCAGGGAATTTCTGACGGATGATCCTAAGCTATTTTCATTGGCATCCAGCAAAGTACCTTCGTTATAATCATCCCGGGCACTACGGTAGGGAGTTAAATTTCGAATATTTTCGCGAATCAGGGATTCGATATTGGTAATGGGCATTGGTTGGTGGTTATTAATGATTGGTTATTTTTTGCAAGCAATGGGTTTAAAAGCCCCCTCTTGAGAGGGGATTTAGGGGTGTGTTGATTAAGCATTGAGGCCCTTAAATAGGACACACCCCTCGATCGTGCTAACCGGATTTGCCTTCAGCACTCACTTTTCCCCTCTCAATAGGGGACTTTTTTTATTGCCATAATCAACTTTTCTTACCTAATTTTTTTAATCGTAAACTAACAGCATTTTTATGGGCATGAAGCCCCTCGACGTCAGCCAAAGTCTCCACGGTGGGGCCTAAATTTTTGAGACCCTCTTCAGTTATTTTCTGCATCGTAATAAACTTTTGAAAACTGTTCAACGATACGCCACTGTACATTCTGGCATAACCGTAGGTCGGCAGCGTGTGGTTCGTCCCGGAGGCGTAATCACCCATGCTCTCGGGGGTCCATTGCCCGATAAATACAGATCCCGCATTCGTGACTTTTTCAGCCAGCTTATCCTCATCTTTTGTGTTGATGATCAGGTGTTCCGGCGCGTATTGGTTTGAAAACTCCATTGCCTGTTCGCTGTTCCCAACTACAACCGTGAAGCTTTTTTCGAGTGCTTTAGTGGCAAACTCTTTACGGGGCAGTTTTTCCAACTGCTGCTGAGTGGCAGCGTTTATAGCCTCCAGATCGGTGTCTTCTGTAACGACCAACACCACCTGGCTGTCTGATCCATGCTCCGCCTGAGAAAGCAGATCGGCGGCGATAAATTCGGGATCGGAAGTGTTGTCTGTAATCACCAAAACCTCAGAAGGCCCGGCCGGCATATCGATGGATACCATTGCCTCGCTGTTTTGCAAAACCATTTTTGCCGCCGTTACATACTGGTTCCCGGGACCAAAGATTTTATCCACTTTCGGAATAGATTCCGTACCGTACGCCATTGCTGCTATTGCTTGTGCACCACCCGCTTTCAGAACCGTTTTTGCCCCAACTTTTTGGGCGATGTAGAGAACGGATTCAGGCACGTTGCCGTCTTTATCGGGCGGAGTGGCAATTACAATGGTTTTGCAGCCGGCTATCATGGCGGGAATTCCAAGCATCATTGTGGTGGATGGCAGCGGTGCTGTTCCACCGGGAATGTATAACCCAACCCGCTCAATCGGTTTTGCCACCCGTTTGCAGATCACACCGTTCATAGTCTCAACTTCAAGCTCCATTGCAAACTGCTCGCGGTGGAAACGGTAAATATTTTCGGAAGCTTTATCTATAGCAGTTTGAATTCCCGGTTTGAGGGAAACGGTGACGGAATCAGGATTTAAAGCAACCGACTGAAGTGATACGCCATCAAATTTCTTAGTATAACTTTTGATGGCTGCATCCCCGTTTTTTTCAACATCATCTAAAATGGGTTGTACCTGTCCAAATACGGACGCAAAATCCATTTTGGGACGCTTTATAAGCGCTTTAATGTCTTCGCCGGAAAGATCTTTATAGATATACTTTTTCATAATCACGAATCTTGATTCCAGACTAATATTTAGATCTACGCGATCATGCTTTCGATTGGAAGTACGACAATTCCGGTAGCTCCCGCGGCTTTCAGCTCTTCCATCAGGTTCCAGAATGCAGAGATTGTAATGACCGTGTGGATTGCCACCATACCGTTATCGGCCAGGGGCATAACGGTGGGACTTTTAAGGGATGGGATGATCTCTTTGATTTTATCAACGGATTTTTCAGGGGCGTTCATCATAATGTAGCGGCTTTTTTCCGCTTTTTGGTACCCCTCAATCCGCTGTAAAAATTTCTCAATCAACGCCTGTTTGCCATCCGAAAGCGGCTTGTTTGTTTTAACAAGCTGCGTTTCGGAATCAAAAATTTTCTCGATTTCTGTAAGCCCGTTGGCTTTGAGCGTGCCACCGGTAGAAACGAGATCAGTAATTGCATCGGCAATTTCGAGACGAGGAGCAATTTCCACGGATCCTGACAGTGTTACAATGTCAACGTCAATTTGTTTCGAAGAAAAAAACTTTTTTGTGAGGACCGGGTAACTTGTGGCAATTTTTTTGCCTTCAAAATCCTTGATGGTTTTAATGCTGCCATCTTTTGGGACAGCAATGGAGAGCCGGCAGACACCATATTCCAAGCCTTTTAAAATGGTGACATCGGCTTCATCTTCGGCAACAACGTTTGCTCCTACAAAACCGAGGTCGCACACACCGTCTTGCACATATTCAGGGATATCGTCATCGCGGATTAGCAGTAACTCAACATCAAAGTTGAGGCATTTAACCAAAAGGCTTCGCTTGTAGTCATCAAATTTTAGCCCAATACCTTCCAGAAGTTTTAAGGTTTTATCGGTTAAACGTCCGCTTTTTTGGACGGCGATACGTAAGGATGTCGTGGAGTCGAGGGTTCTCATAGAATAAATAAGTTTTGGGGAAAATTGTGGTTTTGGGCGGGTACAGGAGAGTATTTATGCAAA
>SKWF01000071.1 GCA_007129085.1 Balneolaceae bacterium
CATCAGTAATATGAGTCTGCCGGATCGCGCAACTATTGCGAACATGTCTCCTGAATATGGAGCCACAATGGGCTTTTTCCCGATTGATGATGAAGCACTCCGCTACATGAAGAGAACCGGGCGTTCGCAAGAGCTTGTGGACTTGGTTGAAGCGTATACCAAAGAGCAGGGACTCTTCAGAACAGATGATACTCCTGATCCTGAATTTACATCTACCCTGGAGTTAGACCTCAGTACGGTAGAAACTTCACTTGCCGGACCAAAACTGCCTCATGACCGCATTAAGCTGGGGAACATGAAGAAATCTTTTGAGTTGTCACTGACCAGTGATAACCCGACGATGGGCTTTGACCTGACACAGGAGCAACTGGCTAATAAAGGAGTTTACAAGAATGGCCGGGAAATTGAAATGAAGCATGGCGATGTGGTGATTGCAGCTATCACATCATGCACTAATACGTCGAATCCAAGCGTGATGCTGGGTGCCGGAATTGTTGCGAAAAAAGCCGTTGAAAAAGGCCTTAAAGTACCTGAATATGTGAAAACATCACTTGCACCGGGATCACGAGTTGTAACAGAATACCTGAAAGAAGCAGGGTTAACCGAGTACATGGATAGGCTTGGTTTCAACTTGGTAGGTTACGGATGTACAACATGTATCGGTAACTCCGGACCGCTTCCCGAAGCTGTTGAAACAGCAATTAAAGAAGGCGATCTGATTGCTGCCGGTGTACTGTCAGGTAACAGAAACTTCGAAGGTCGAATTCACCCTTATGTGAAAGCAAATTATCTGGCATCACCTCCGTTGGTAGTGGCATACGCTCTTGCAGGAAGCGTAAATATTGATTTGGATAACGAGCCGCTCGGAAAAGACAAGGACGGTAATGATGTTTATCTGAAAGATATCTGGCCGACCACCGCTGAGATTGCTGAACACCTGGATGCAGCGATTCGTCCCGAGCTGTTTGAGAAAATGTATGGCGATATTTTTGAGTCGGAAACGTGGGATGATATCCCGGTTTCAGGCGGAGATCTCTTTAACTGGAGTGAGGAGTCTACATACATCCAGGAGCCTCCATTCTTTGTGGGAATGAAAGAAAATCCAGATCCCATCAAACCGATAAAAGGAGCCCGTACTCTTGTGAAAGTTGGTGATTCTATTACGACCGACCACATTTCACCGGCCGGTAATATTGCTGAGGATTCACCCGCAGGAAAATACCTGAAGGAGAAAGGTGTAGAAAGAGTTGATTTCAACTCGTACGGTTCACGCCGCGGTAACGATCGTGTGATGACACGTGGTACGTTTGCCAATGTTCGATTTAAGAATCAGCTGGCACCCGGTACTGAAGGTGGATACACAACGTATCACCCAACCGGTGAAGTAACGACCATTTACGAAGCATCTCTGAAATACAAAGAGTCAGGAACACCGCTGGTTGCTCTTGTAGGAAAACAGTACGGATCAGGTTCATCCCGAGACTGGGCTGCAAAAGGAACTAACCTGCTGGGAGTTGAAGCGGTAATTGCTGAATCTTATGAGCGAATTCACCGTTCAAACCTAATCCAAATGGGCGTATTGCCGTTGCAGTATAAAGAAGGTGATACCGCAGAATCCCTCGGCTTAGACGGAACTGAAACATTTGATGTTCACGTAGATGACGATGTAGAAGCACGTGGTGAGATTAAAGTAACGGCTACCAAAGAGGACGGTAAAGTGATCGAGTTTATGACCGATTGCCGAATCGATACTCCGGTTGAGGTAGATTACTACCGAAATGGTGGTATTCTCCATAAAGTTCTTCTTGACTATGTAGAAGAAGATAAAGCCAAGAAATAGTTGAATAAGATCGGGTGACTTAAACCCGCATACTTATCTGAAATATAAAAAAAGCCGTGCAGGTAAAACTGCATGGCTTTTTTATGTTGGAATAAATTTTATGGATAGTATATTGAGGATGAAAAGAGAGAGATAGTTAAATCAAGGGAAAAGACGATATGTCTAATCAAATAATACTCATCGATTGTCCTGACGAAAAGGGGTTAGTATATAATATCACCAAAGTTGTTTATGACCATGAGCTGAACATCATCAGCAATCAGGAGTTTGTAGAGATCGGGTCAGATTATTTTTTCATGAGAACTGTGGTTGAAAACAATGGCTTGGGGAAAAAGTTTAAAAATAAGTTACAGTCAGTTCTTCCTGCGGCAGCGAATGTTCGGTTGGCTTCTATCAAAAAAAGACCCATTGTTATTCTTGCCACCAAGGAACCTCATTGCCTCGGCGACCTACTTTTAAAAAATGCTTACGGTGAGTTACCATCAGATGTGCGTGCTGTCGTCAGTAATCATCAAAACCTTCAGCCACTTGCCAAATCATTTAAGATCCCGTTTCATCATATCTCGTGTGATGATGTTTCAAGGGAAGATCATGAAGAACGATTGAAAAAATGCATTGATCAATACAGTCCTGATTATCTTGTCTTAGCTAAATACATGAGGATTTTTACGCCGGGCTTTGTAGCCAGCTACCCAAATCGGATTATTAACATTCATCACTCATTTTTACCGGCTTTTGCGGGGGCATCACCGTATAGAAAAGCATTTGAGCGTGGTGTAAAAATTATTGGTGCCACATCACATTTTGTAACTGACGATCTTGATGAAGGTCCGATAATAGCTCAAAACGTAATTCCTATAAATCACACTTATACAGCCGAAGGAATGACTCAAGCCGGACGCGATGTGGAGAAAAATGTTCTGAGCAATGCGCTGAAACTAGTGCTGGAGGAAAAAGTATTCATCTATAAAAACCGAACCGTTCTGTTTGAATAGGAATAATTACGTATCTGAAATATTTTAAAAGCCGTGCAGGTAAAATTGCATGGCTTTTTTTATGGTACAAATCAGAGGTTTGGTTTAGCCTTTATCTTAAAAATTGGTTATACATAAAGAAATCAAGCGTAAAAATGAGGGAATTTTATGACAGCTGATAAAAGCGAAAAAAAAGACTCATCGGATCAATTTACAAAGGAAAACTTACAGCTCTTGCTGGATACTATAGAGGGGATAAATCACACCAAGGAGTTTAAATCGGTGTTGATGGAGAGTCTTGAAGCGGCCCGAATTGTAATGAATTCCGAGGCCAGCTCGCTGATGCTTTTAGACCAGGATACCGGCGAACTTTTTGTGCGGATACCAACCGGGCCCGTAAAACAGGAAATTGTAGGGAAAAGCATTCCCAAAGATCAGGGAATTGCCGGTTGGGTGGTTAAAAACAAGCGGCCGTATCTGACGAACGATACTTCTGCATCAGAACACTTTTATGGCGAACTGGCCGAGGATTTTACCACAAGAAATGTAGTGTGTGTACCACTGATCAATAGGGAGAATGAGGTGATTGGCGTTATCCAAGCAGTGAATCGGCGCGAGCACAAAGAGTTTAATGCACACGACATTCCGGTATTTCAGGCACTAGCATCTCACGTTACCATCGCTATTGAAAGAACTCGCTATATAGATTACCTGCAGCTTAGATTAAAAGAGAAGGATGTGATTATTACGGAGATGAATCACCGGATAAAAAATAACCTGTTATCCCTCTCTACACTCATTGGAATCGAAAAACGAGCGGATCTTGATGATGCAGGAACTGCGGCACTCGAAAATATGAACTCACGGGTGGAGTCGATGTATGAACTGCACGAAATGTTGGTTGAGGAGAATCTCGAAAAAGATGTGGAATTGTCGGGCTATCTGCAGCAGGTATCAGAAAAAATTCACGATTCGATGAGCTACATTTTGCATGATGTAGATATATCTTTTAACGGAGATCGGGTGGATGTGAATCCTGAAAATGCTTTGCGATGCGGATTAATCCTGAATGAGCTTTTGATTAACATCTATAAACATGCATTTACGGAGATGGATGAAAAGGGGGAGATTAAAATAGAGCTGATGGAAGAGGGCGAATTGGTAAAACTGAAAGTTACAGATAACGGCGTTGGTCTGCCCGACGATTTTTCATTCGGGAAAGGAGATTCCATCGGGATGTGGATTGTAGAAGAGCTGCTGGATAAACTGGATGGATCCGTAGAAGTTGATACTCAAAAAGGCACTCGGTTTACGGTTGAATTTCCTGCGGCTTAATAAATTAAGCCGGAAAAAATTGTATTAGGGCTTTTGCTCTTTTTTTATAGATTACAGATAGTTAATAAATAGACAAATCCGATTTATCTACTTTGTTCTATTCTATTTTTACACGTCTGCTCAAACAGGTATGAAAGATCAAACCAACGACGAATCATTAAACCTACGAGACCAATTTTCGGGAACTGAAGAGGCCCTTCTTCGTGATACCCTTGAGGGAATCCAATACGCGACGGAATTTAAATCTGTATTGGTAGAGAGTATGGAGTCCACGAGGCAGATCATGAATTCCGAAGCGAGCTCATTAATGCTGCTCGACGAAGATACCGGTGATCTGTTCATCAGCATGCCAACCGGCCCGGCCAAAAAGGATGTAATGGGCAAACGTGTACCCAAAAGTAAAGGTATTGGCGGCTGGGTGATTGAAAACCGGCGCCCCTACTTATCCAATGATGTATCATCATCCGGCAAATTCTTTGGCGAACTTTCGGAAGAATTTACTACCAGAAGCATGATATGTGTTCCGCTTATTAACCGTTCAAATAACGTAATTGGAGTGTTGCAGGCGATAAATCGGCGCAATAATGAAGAGTTTACACCTCATCACATACCTGTTTTCCAGGCGTTGGCATCGCACGTTACCGCAGCCATTGAGCGGAGCCGGCAGATCGATAAGCTGCACGACCGCCTGAAAGAGAAGGATACCATCATTGCCGAAATTCATCACCGAATTAAAAACAATCTGCAGGTGCTCTCCGAACAGGTAAACAGCGAGTTATCAGGGATTGAAGATGAGCATGCAAAATCCGTACTGAAAGATATGGGGTCGCGAATCAGCTCTATGTCGCGGCTTCACGATATGCTGTGTGAAAAAGATCTTAAAAATGAAGTGGACCTCGGTCGTTACCTAAAACAGTTAGTTGTTAAGATTGATGAAGTGATGAGTTCCATTCATCTGAAGGTAAAAATTCGGGTTGAAGCTGACCATATTGAAATTTCCCAGGAGCGGGCGTTGCTGTGTGGGCTTATTTTAAACGAATTGATGCTGAACATTTATAAGCACGCGTTTATACGGGATGATGCAGATGCAAATATAGAGATTCAGCTACGTTCCGTGGATGAGTCGGATATATCCCTGTCCGTTTCTGATAATGGGGTAGGGCTACCGGAAGATTTTTCACTCCGAAAAAGCAGCTCTGTTGGAATGTGGGTGGTAGAAGAGATGCTCAAAAAGTTAGATGCTACAATCAAAGAGGTGAGTGAAGGCGGAACCCGTTTTTCCATTCTTTTCCCAAAACAACGGGCAGATTAAAGTAAATAAACAGTTCGCTGCGATTTCTTGATGATCAATCCACCAGGCCCCTCATCGTAAATAGCTTTGCCATCTTATTTTGAAGTGGCGTATTTACGATAAGGTTCGCAATCGAATTTCTAAAGATCGGAAATCGCCTTCTGCGCCCCAGCCACATATTCACTTCAGCTCTTCGGGCAACCGTTTTGGCAATTTTTCTGGATTGCCGGCTAAACCCCTGCAGATGCTGTTCAGATTTTCCGGGTTGGACCAGGCACTTTTCCAGCGCTTCAGCTAGTTGATAGGCGGTCAGCCAGCCGAGATTCATTCCCTGACCACCGATAGGGCTTACGATATGGGCAGAATCCCCGGCGAGTGCAATCCTGTTCGAGTAAAAGCTTTCGGCAAGATGGTGCTGTACTCCAAAACTACTTAACATTACATTTGCTTCTTCTCCAAGTGTATGACCAATTCTGTCAAACACCAGTTGATCGAGCAATTCTCTGTCCGGATGTTCAATATAGCGGTCGGTTTTAACAACCCATCGCCGCATGGAGCTGGGAAGCGGGAACGACTCAATCAAGCCGGCGCGGTGCAGATATACAGCTGCCCGAGTCCCGAAATCGGTATTGTCGCTGTAATCTCCCATAATGTAGGTGTCGGGATATGTTTTGCCGGGAAACTTTATGTCTGCTGCTTTACGCACAAAACTATTTTTCCCATCGCACCCTATCATGTACGAACTCGAAACGGCCTCAACATTTTCGCTCTTTTCATAATCAATAAGAATTCGGTCTTCTTTCTGATGGATATCCCTAACCGTAGCTCTTCGAATCAACGTCTCCGGACTCAGGTTGTTTACCCATTTTTCAAGAATAGCTTCGGTTTGATGTTGGGGAAGTGCCAGTATATAATTGTATGGTTTTGGACAATTCTCAAAAGTGACACTCCCGGTTTTTTTGTCATCCAGAAAGGCGATACCCTCCCGAATTTTTAACCCGTTTTCTAAAAATGAAGTTACAATACCGGCTTCATCAAACAGCTCCAGCGAAACCGGGTGAATACCCAGCGATTTTGAGTGTTTATCAATACTCTTTTTTTGTTCAAGTACCGTTACACTAAAATTTTTCTGCAACAGAATTCCGGCCAGGTAAAGACCCACGGGTCCACCGCCAACAATGGTAAAATCTGTGTGTTGGTTTGATGCGTTCATCACCCCTCCGGCCTGAACGTTGCCAGCAGCCGGAACGGAAACTTCCTCTGCACCAACCATTGATCGGGAACGGCATTACGAAGTTCATCTTTCGTAAAACTTCGCTTGATGGAGGTTATGCCATCTTCCGAAATAAAGCTGTTTCTAAACAACATGGGTGAAATTGTGCGGAATGCCGCATACCCCAAATCACTTCGTTCAATATCGTTAAAGAGCACCAGTTTTTGGCAAAGTTGCTCGGCATCCCTGCAGAGGTTCAAAAGTTGCTCGTGCTGAAGATGGTGCAGCAGGTGGTTCGATATCACAATGTCGTAGCTTTCGCCCTGCTCAACAAGTTGGGATGAGCTAATCTGCCTGAACTTAATATTTTTCTGAGAGCAGTTATTCCGGGTAAATTTAATGGCGCGATGGTCCGGGTCGATTCCGGTAAATGTGACGTCAAGATTGTCTTGGCCCGAAAGTTTGGAAAGATACTTTACAATATCACCACCGCCGCAGCCGATATCAAGAATGGTTATTGGGCGGTTTGATGAACGCCCCATCGGCTTGATAAAACGTCTGTAAATTCCCCGCCAGCCGCCGAGCAATTTGTTTATGGTAGAGAACTGCCGATAGGTGTTTTGCAGAAGGTCGATATCACAGTCGGGATTATCCATCTTCTCCCGGATTTGTGTGTTCCGGCTCGATAGAAAAATGGGCATATCAATTGGACTGTTTTGTAAGCAGCGCAGATTCAATTGTTAACCCGGGTCCGAAAGCCATTGCAAGGGCTGTTTCTCGATCTTCTCCCCCCGGTTTTTGTAGAAGCTCTTTGAGTACAAACAGAATGGTAGCACTACTCATGTTGCCGTAATTTGCCAAAACAGACCTGGACTCTTCCAGCATTTTGGGCGTCAGGCCGAGTGTTTTTTCAACCTTATCCAGTATAGCCCGTCCACCGGGATGAACTCCCCAAAGGTCAATGTCGGCGAGGTCAAGGTCGTACTCTGTTAAAATAGGATCTAAAAACGGCCGAAGCCCATCGCCCAAAATTTCCGGCACGTAGCTCGATAGAATCATGTTAAAGCCGTTGTTTCCGATTGACCACGCCATATCTTTTTCACCATGTTCCGTGATAGCGGATGCAAATCCATCGAGGGAAAAATAGGGCTCAGAGTTTGGTTTTGAACTTGTAACCAGTGCTCCCGCACCGCCATCGGCAAAAACAGAGGCGGAAACCAAATCATCCACTTTTGGTACGGCCTGGAAATGGAGCGTGCACAACTCTACAGATACCACAAGAACATTGGCATCTTGGTTGGCATTACAAATCTGTCGTGCAAGTTTTAGTGCAGGAATTGAGGCATAACATCCCATAAAACCAAGGTTGTAGCGCTCTACAGAGTTATTCAGCCCGGAAGATTTAATAATGTCGTAATCAGGGCCGGGAGCATAAAAGCCGGTGCAGGAGACGGTGATAAGATGCGTTATTTTTTCAGGAGCAACCTCGGACTCTTTAATCACTTTCTCTGCTGTATCTGTAAAAAGCTTTCGCGCCTCTTGGATGTAGGTGTCATTTCGGCTTTGGGTTCCGGGGGAAGCGCCCTGCCCGTTAAAGTAGAGCGTCTGCGATCCGGTCTCTCTGAAATCATCCACAACGGAATGCCGGGTTTCTATTCCGGACCGACCGTAAATATGATGGATAATCCGGCGGTCGCGATCACTCCCTTTTACGATCGCCTTCATTCTGTCACGCAGTTCATCTTGCCTGTATGAGTACTGTGGGACAGATGTGGCTATATGTTGAATGTATGCGGGCATTGATTTAATGTAATAAAATTATTCCCTTAATCAGGTTAGTGTAGTAGGGAAGGTAGTGTAAATATAAAATCCCAATTATCGGGTAATCGTTCGCCGCGGATAAAGTTAGATCCGGTTGCTATAATTTTGGGGTTTGGCTACTATTAATTGAAATGTAGCTATTCACTCTGCTGTCCTAATACGTTATGAAGCTATTCGTTACAATTTGTTGCCTGTTTTTCACTGTATCGCTGTCAGAAAGTTTGGCTGTTTCGATTGATGGTGCCGGAGCTGTGGTCTCCGATTCAACCCAGAATAATCCGGTTGTTATGGGGCTTGTTGCAGATCCTAACATGCATTACGGCGGCCCGGATATTAACTTTCACCTTGAAAGCGGTCTGTTTATTGGAAGATCTCATATTGGAGGCGAAATGTTTCTTCTGCAGGATTACAGCTCGTTGTATGGAAGCTTTTTTGCCGGAATGGTAAGCAGTGGCAATCATAATGCAGATCGTGGCAGTGCGTGGGTTAGCGGAGTTGGTATTGGCCGGGAGGTTCATTTTAGAGATCAGCTGGAGTACCCAAATTACAACAGGGTAGATTTTTATTTTAGAGCCGGTCCGGGACTCGGTTTTGCCGGCACGGGTGCTTTACTTGGTATTGGTGGAGATGCGGATTTTCATTTAGGATTCCATTCACACGCCCTGCTGGGTGCTCAGCTAAATTTTTCAGACCGCACCGCTTTTTATGCGCAGGTCGGCGGGCGTTTAATGTATTTCCCGTCACTTAACCGTGTAGAACTGTTTTCCACACCGATGATTTCCATTGGGTTTCGGTTTACGACCGGGAGTGCTCCTGATCCGCCTGTTCGGTATTAATCATCTCTTTTTCTAGCCGTTTGGTTTGGCGGAAAAACCGCACGTTATGCAAAATTCCGGCTACGGTAAGGCCTGCAATCAACCCGACCCAAAAGCCGGGCGCGCCATAGCCAAATGTAAATCCGAGCAGGTATGCAACCGGAATTCCGATGATCCAGTAGGCTACAAGGTTCACATACATCGGAATTTTGGTGTCTTTTAATCCACGCAGAGCTCCGTAACCACTTACCTGCAGCCCATCGGATATTTGAAAAATAGCTGCGAAATAAAGAAGCTGAACCGCGATATCGGTAACCTCTTTGTCAGCGGTGTAGATGGAGGTAATGCCCTCAGGAAAGAGCAGGAGAAGAGTCGCCGTGCAGATCATAAAGAGTGTGGAAATTCCCACGCCGATGTATCCACGAAAGCGAGCTTCGGCGGGACGATTTTTGCCGATGGAGTTACCCACGCGGGCAGAAATTGCGATGGAGAGGCCGAGGGGAATCATAAAACAGATGGCGGCTACATTTATTGCCACCTGGTGGCCGGCTACTTCTACGGTGCTTAGTGTGCTTATCAACAAGCTGACGGCGGCAAACATACTTACCTCCATCGATGAGCTTATACCAATGGGGGTTCCCACACGAAGGAGTTCGGAGAGATATTTCTTCTCCGGCCAGCGGAATTTGCCAAAAATATCAAACCGCTTAAACGGCTTGTGGCTTACAGTGAACCAGAGCATGGCGATGAACATGATTGTAAACACAATAGATGAAGCATAGCCGGTACCCACGGCCCCGAGTTGTGGAAAACCGAGTTTTCCGAACATGAGCACATAATTTGCGGGAATATTTACCAGCGTACCAATGATGGCAATGTACATGGCGGGGCGGGTGACGGAGAGCCCCTCGTTAAAGTGTCGGAGAGCACCATATGCAAAGGCGGGGAACATTCCCCAGCTGATCGCTTTCAGGTATCCCGCAGCGATGGGGATGATCTCCTCGGTAACGCCCATGAATACAAAAACGAAATCGAGATTGCGGATGAGCAGAAAGCCGGGTAGCGCTAAAATTTGGCTAAGCCATAAAACCTGTCGTGCATTTTTTCCGATATGCTGAAACGCCCGGCGCCCTACATTTTGAGCTACAATGGGGGTTACGGCCATCATACATCCCAGACAGAGCACAACAACCGGCATTAAAACGCTGGTTCCAACTGCAATGGCGGCAAGATCTTCGGGCGAAAGCCGGCCAGCCATAATGGTGTCCACAAAGCTCATACTGATCTGCAAAAGCTGGGTGACAATCACAGGTCCCCCGATGACCATCAGCAAACGGGCCTCTTTTTTTATCTCAGCTCGGTATGTAAGTGTGGGTTGATTCATGCAAATTTTGAATGATGAAGATGGTACGAAAATTTGCGGTGAATCGTGAAGATTAGTGACCCGAAAAACGTCGTTTTAAAATCCTTTAAGCCGACTCATCTGGATTGAATGGAAGCTTGATGGTAAATATTGTTCCCGTATCCAGTTGGGAGGTAAATGTAATGCGTCCTTCATGGGCATCAATAATTTTCTTTGTAATGGCAAGCCCAAGTCCTGTTCCGGATGATTTGGTAGAGAAGTTAGGCACAAAAATTCGATCTTTATCCCCGTCGGGGATTCCCTTCCCGTTATCGGAGATAGAGATGGTTGCAAACTCTCCCGATTTGAAAAGCCGCACCTCTATTTTTGATAGAGAACTATTGGAGGCTTCAATTCCATTTTTAAGCAGGTTAATAAGCACCCTGCGAATTTCATCAGGTACACATTTTATTTTCAGATCGGAATTTGGAAGCTGTAGCGTAATTCGAACATTTTCGTCGTGGTTGTACAGCTCTGCTACCGATCTTATGAGCTGTTTAAGATCGGTATCTTCGAAAGGATCGCGAATGGGTTTCGAAAACTTAGAAAAATCGGAAGCAATTTTATTTAGCGACTCAATTTGGTAGATGATATTGGCTGCCGTTTTTTCAATTTGTTGCTTCAGATCCATTACATTTTCCGGGTTCGCTTCCAGCTGCCTCTGCAGATGCTGCAGGTTTAGCTTCATCGGAGTTAACGGGTTTTTAATCTCATGGGCAACCTGTTGCGCCATCTCTTTCCACGCTGATTCTCGTTCCGCTTTAATGAGTTCTTTTTGAGCTTCATCAAGCCGTTGGACCATCTGGTTATAAGCGTTGGCAAGCGACCCGATTTCGTCTTCTGTAGAGACCGTGATTTTGGCCTGTTTTTCACCCCGTGTGATTTTGCTCAACCCCCGCTGTATCAACTCAAGCGGTTTTGTAAGTCGGTTTGATAGGGCCACGGAGCCAACAATAAAAAGTGTAAATATGGCGAGGTAGATGGCAAACAGGTAGCTGATGGTCTCCAGCAACTGCTCGGTGTAGATTGGGGATTGAACAAATGTAGGTATGGCAATGGCGCCAACCGGTTCGTTGTTATCATCTAAAATGGCCCGATAACCTACCAGCAGTGTTTCATTTCCAAGCTGAACTCTTTCTACCACATGTCGGCGCTCACGATTGTATAGAAATTCGTACGCTTCGTAAGGTAAAATTCGGGGAATAAGATGCTGCTGAAAAATTTGTGGCGTGGTGGATTCGGCCATCCAAACATTCGAATAAAAAATAGCGTCAACGTTGAGGGGTGATGTTAACTCAGCCAGTGGAATGGAGAGTTCATCACCCGAAAAATCTGCGGCTAACCGTGCGGAATCCCCAAGGTTTTTCAGCTCGCGGATTAATTCTCGCTGCAGATTTTTTTCATTCTGATTACTTAAGGCGTACTGGGTTGCAAAAATGAGAACGGTTAAAAACAGGAATGTAGATAGGGTAAGGCCATCAATTAATCGATGCTGAAATCGTTTGCTTTGACCAAAGAGACGAAAACGTTTGAATCCAACCATGGATAAAGTGGCCATAAAGAACAAGCCGAAAAATACGAGTACAATTAACAGCCTGAAATAGGAGAATACATGGTTGTTAAAAGCCGGTTTTGGAGTGCTGACTTTGATGACGTTTCTTTCACCCTGTTTTAGCAATATTTCGCGAAAAGAACCTTGTGATGTAATGGTGGTTAAGTAGGCCACAGAATCTTCCATGGCAATACTGCTTTCTATATCCGAGAGTCGGTTATACTCGGGTTGATTGGTGTAGATACCTTTTGTGGCGCTGCGAATAACACGATTGCCCGAAAATTCCGCCATATAAAAACTCTTTTTCCAATCTTCGTCTGTGGCAGCAGCAAGAACGGCACGGATTGGCTTATTAAAATCGGGGCGTTCTTGGTAAACGGCACCAAATATCCACGCGATGATAGATGTGGGGTTGGTGGAATCATAAATCGGAATCCAGCCCCGGTTAAATGACCGAAAGTCTTCGCCAATTCCATCAGGCCGCCCCCAAATAACCGGGCGGTTTGTCTCCATACGGATCTGCTCACCACGATAAGAGCGAACCATCAGATCTGTATCGAATAGCGCAGTCCATGCGGGGGAATCAAGACTGGTGGAGAAATCGGTAATTTGTTGACCTGATGGGAAAAGTAGCTTTATATCAAAGGTATACCGCTGCCATTCAGGCCTGATATTTGATTGAACTGCACGCTGAAATCGGCTTCTGAGCAGTTCCATATTGTTTAGAATATCTTCTTGACTAAGTGGTGTAAGTCGGTATTCCAGGTTTATCAGCAGCGTACGCAATATATTTTCGGCATCGCTGTCGGCCTCTTCAGAATACTCAACAGCCACATCCATAAGTTCTCGATCTGTCCGCTCTAGTGATGTGTTGTAAATAATTAAGTAGATGAAAATAGAGGCTAAAAAAACCGTCATCATCATTTTTCGAAATCCGGACATCGTTTTGAAATACTCCGGGTAGTATGCAATCAGCCAGGCAGTTATAATAAACAGCGCGAACAAGAGCGTGATAATGAGAATTTGCCAGCCGGTAAATAGATCAACCGTAAAAAATTGATAGCTGAGAAAGGCAAATGTCAGAAAGCTGAAACTTGCTGATATAAATATGAGGACCGCTTTGTCTTGCTCAAATTTAAATAGAAAATGGCCGATGGTAATACTGATCCCGGCAATGGAAGTGAAAAATAGTGCGGCACCAATGTATAACAGAAAAGAGGTAATTGGAGGGGCAAGTTCTAGATCGAGCAGGGGAATGCTAGTTTCGGCAGTTACTTGCTGTGTACTTGATGTGAAGAATATGAGCAGTAACACCTGCAAAATACCATAAAGTATGGAGAGTAAAACTCCCTGAATTTGAAGTCTGTCGATTCCAATACGTTCATAATCTTTAAGGGCTACAAATGAAACGATAAAAAAGAGCCCTAAAAAAATAGCGTTGAAAATATAATTGCCCAGCAGGGTGAGGTTTGTTACATCCCGCGATGAGTCGTCGGTAATAAAAAGATCAATCCATTTAGAAATGAGCCCGGACTCTGTAATCCAGTACCATAAAACAGATAGAAATAAGATCTGAAGAAGTACCGACAGCCAATTTCGTTTTGTAAAGGCAATGACAACAAAAACAACGAGCAGGGCGATGAAGATGGAGGCATGAAAGGCAATACGCCATTGAGCGATAAAATTTTCATGAATTTCTTTGTACTTCGGCAGGTCATCGAATGTGCTGTAAACAACACCTACAGAGTCGGAGGTAGTTGTAGAAAGAGTTTGGTAGGTGAATTCCTGATCTTCCGGCATCGCATCAAAGAAATTGAATGTAACCGGGTACTTATTTTTTAAGGATGAGTGATTTGCCAGGTTAAATGATATTTCATCGGCAAATGGAAGATTTGTGGATTGCTCTAGTTTTTTTGCAACTAAAAGTCTGTAGGGTGCATCATTGACAACAAAAGAGATCTGCCCCATCAAAAATGATACATTGTTAGCCCTGCTAACCGACGTTCTCAGTGTGTCGTGTTCATAATCGATAAATGAGGGAGTGATGGAAAGGTTGAAACCATCCCACGTCCATGGTTCTCCATCTCTGTATAGCATGGATCCCCAAAAGTTGTAATTACTCTGAGTTTGGAAGATTTGCCGTCTGTTTTGCTCTCTCTCAAGCTGTTCTCTGATTTCGCCGTACATAGCTTCACTCTCTTCAAGCAGCTCATTGTGGAGGGATTCGTAAATATTTGCTGCTTGCTGTACACTCTCTTCGGCAAGTGTTTTAGGATCATCGAAATCTTGGGCGTGGGAGTATTCAATGTATTCAAAAACCCCATACCCAATTATTAAAATAGTGAGGGCTGAAAGGGATAGCAGCAGTTGATTTTTGAAATAAGCTTTCAATGAAATATGGCGTTGGATTCACAAGTTGAGAACACGATATTACCGACTGGTTCTCGGAATTGTAATAGATGAACTACGTAAACAAACTGCTAAGAGTAAAATTACTTCAAAAAAGTGATTTGGAGAATTAGATGCTATCTTCTATTTCAGTTCGTTCAGCATCATTCCACATTCGTTCAATTCCATAAAATTCTCTTTTCTCTTTTGTAAATATATGAACAACTACATTTACATAGTCAAGGATGACCCACCTTTTAGCATCCATTCCCTCTTTTTGCCAAACGGCTTCGTTAAGATCTTTCTTTGTTTTTTCTGATACACTACTTGCAAGTGCCCGAATTTGCGTGTCGGACGAACCGTGGCAAACAACAAAATAGTCAGTTAGCGTTGTCAGTTCACGAACATCGAGGAGTACAATATCTTTTCCCTTTTTTTCGAGAAGTGCTTCTGTAATAGTCTCAATAAGTTTTGTAGAGTCAGCTGTTTTTTGGCCCAATGGGCTTGTAAACTGACCAGTTTGGTTTTTTGTACTGTTGGTCATAGGCGAAATATTTATAGATTAAGTGATTCGTAGTCTGAACCTAAAACTAAGGTTACATCGAGGTAGTATTCGTGCGATTGCTCGAGGATAACACGCTCCTCCGAAATTCCGATCGCGCTAGCTACTCGTTTTGCATTTTCTCTGTTACGGCTTCTTGAAACTACAAAGGTATTTTCAATATTAAAGTGGTCAAAATTACCGGTTTCAACAACATCAAACCCGTAGGATCTAAGGGTACCTGTGTATGCAGTAGCTAATCCGGGGACTCCGCATCCATTTAATACTTCAATTTGTATAACATTGCTGATTAAGGCAGGGTCCGGGTCGGCGCGATCCGCGACAATTCGTGGATATACCAGTCTTGTAACAAGTGCAAAAATTAATATAAAAAGAAGAACACCCAGAAAACCGATAGCGGCATTAAGTGTTATGGAAGAGTAATCTGATCCCTTGCTGCTTTTAGTCATTCAGTAAATTAGTACCAGGAATTTCTTCTGTCGAAGTGAGAGTTCATGCCGAATGGGGAGTAGTACGGACGTTGCGAAAATTCCAGACTAATTTTGGCATTTTCTGATAATCGATAATCAAGTTTGGCGCGATCAATTATAACACGTGCCCCCAAGTCGTTATTGGTCATAAAGCTGTTACCGAAAGGTGAGTGCAATACGGATACATCAACCTGAGCATCTAAGTTGTCGCTCAAGTCAAATAGCATGGAGTTTGTATAGGCGTTTATATTGTGTGTCTGCCCACCAAAATTGGAAAAAGTCATGGAATAGGAATGACTCATCGTCATGTTCAACATATCCATTAAATTATTGGATGAATCCTGCGTATGGGTGATAGCCCCGGTGTAGTCATTTGATGAACGTAGATCATCACGAAGCTGAGCTTCTGCAATTGAAAATGTGATGAAGAAAAATAGTATAAATAGTACGTTGAATTTCATAAAGCACACGTTTTAAAAGTGGATGCTGAACTTACTATATAATAATACACAAACGAGTTCAGTTAAAAAACAGTTTTCAAAAAAATAGTTGGGTTTAAGTGATCACCAATATCAACGTAAAAGGTAGATAAAAAGTTGTGTGGTATAAGTAGTTCTTGTAGAGGCAGCTAAAATCTAATATATTACCGAGCTATAATATTTTAATAAAATTCTTTAACTGATATACGGCAGCATATGAAGATGAAACTTACAGATTTCAAATTTGAAATCGAAGACTACAATGTTCCTGAAAAGCCGGCAGAACCAAGAGACTCATCCAAGTTAATGGTTCTCGACAGAGAAAAAGAAACGATAAAGCACGAAACTTTTGCGGATATTCATAAATACATCAATAAGGGAGATGTGATTATTTATAATAACACGAAAGTGTTTCCTGCAAAATTGAAAGGTAAAAAAGAGAAGACCGATGCAGACATAGAGGTTTTTCTCCTTCGCGAATTGATGCCCGAAAACATGCTTTGGGATGTTTTGGTGGAGCCGGCTCGGAAAATACGAATTGGTAACAAGCTCTACTTTGGCGAAGATTTAATGGCCGAAGTGGTTGATAATACAACCTCAAGAGGTCGAACAATCCGATTTTTATACGAAGGCCCCAATCACGAGCTTTATGAAAGGCTTGATGAGATCGGCGACATGCCACTGCCCCCATATATTGAGCGGGAGCCGGAAGAGGAAGATAAAGAGCGTTACCAGACCATTTTTGCAAAAGAACGTGGAGCGGTTGCCGCACCAACAGCGGGAATGCACTTTACGCCCGAACTAGTTGAAAAAGTAGAGAAAAAAGGCGGTGAGTTTTTACCGGTTACTCTGCATATAGGATGGGGGACGTTTCGGAATGTTGAGGTGGAAGATTTAACCAAGCACCGAATGGACTCTGAAAATTTCTTGATCTCTCAAGAGACATCCGATAAAGTAAATGAGGCTCTAAAAAGTAAAACGAGTAAAGTAATTGCTTGCGGTACATCTGCTGTTCGTGTTCTCGAAACAAGTGTGATGGCCAGCGGGATGTCGAAACCGGGAACCGGTTGGACAGATAAATTTATCTATCCTGATTATCCGTTTAAGATTACCGAAGCTATCATTACAAACTTTCATCGGCCGGAATCAACGTTGTTGATGCTTTCTGCTGCGTTTGGTGGGTACGATTTTATGATGAAGGCGTATGAAGAAGCTCGGGAGAACGATTATAGATTTTTCTCCTTCGGAGACGCAATGCTAATCTTGTAATTGTGAAGGGAATCGGTTTTTCATTGATTATTCCGGCTGCGGGATCGGGAACGAGAATGCAGTCGGATATTCCCAAGCCTTATCTCAAATTGGGAGAAAAACTGATATTACAGCATACACTTGAGTGTTTCCAGTCCTTGAAAGGTCTTCGCGAAGTTATTGTTGCTACATCGCCCGATTTTATAAGTGAAACTGAGGAAGTGCTCAGTGAATTATTTCCTGAAATTCCTGTAATCGTGGTTCGGGGAGGAAATGAAAGGCGGGACTCCATAAAAAATGCGTTGGGGCAAGTTAGCGATACATCAGAACTAATTGCCGTACATGATGCGGTACGGCCATTTGTAGATGGTGCTACTATAAAAAGTTGCCTGCAAAAAGCGTTTGAGGTTGGCGGTGCAATCGTTGCAGTTCCGGTGAAAGATACGATCAAAAAGGTGACGAAAGATTTAATAATTGCCAAAACTCCCGATAGAAGCCGATTATGGCAGGCACAGACTCCCCAGATTTTTCGGCGAAAGTTATTGATTGAGGCGTATCAGAATAATTTATCAGAAAACTCTACAGTTACAGATGATGCTTCACTGATTGAGTTGGCGGGAGGTAAGGTAGCTGTTGTTGAAGGGAGTCGTGAGAATTTTAAACTTACTTATCCCTTAGATATGGCTGTTGCAGAAATGTTAGTAAAACGGAGGGCGTGATGGATATAAGGGTAGGGTTGGGTTATGATGTGCATCAATTTGCAGCCGAGAGAAAATTATATCTCGGAGGTATTGAAATTCCGGGTAGTCAGGGTTTGAAGGGGCATTCAGATGCGGATGTGTTACTTCATGCTATTACGGACGCGCTGTTGGGGGCGCTGGCGCTGGGAGATATAGGTACGCACTTTCCGGATACGGATGATGCATATAAAGATGCAGACAGTAAAATTCTGCTTGAAAAGTCGTATCAGTTTGTGAGGCGTGAGGGGTACGAATTGGTTAATTTGGACGCCACAATCATAGCCGAAAAACCAAAATTACAGCCGTATGTTGATGGTATTCGGAAAAGTATTGCGGACGTGTTGGGGTGTAATGTAAATACCATCTCGATAAAGGCGACAACTAGTGAAAAAATGGGGTTTGTTGGGAGAGAAGAAGGAGTGGCAGTTCATGCTATAGTTCTGGTGAAGAAAAGGTAGGCAAGGTCTATGGAAATTTATACTCATCAATTTATTGAGTGGCTACAAGCGTTGTCTCCTTTGAGTATTTATGTAATGTTTGGGTTTATAGCATACTTGGAAAATGTTGTTCCCCCAATCCCTGGTGATATACTTGTTGCCTTCGGTGGTTATCTTGCGGCAGAGAGTATCGTGTCGTTTGGTACAGTGTTGTGGGTAACAACAGTAACCTCTGTTTTAGGATTTATGAGTATGTATGCGATTGGCAGGTATTTTGGTGGAAAAATCGAGAGGCAGCGATCAGATTTTTGGTTAATGAAAGTTTTCAATATTAAGTATTTTGATAAAGGGAAGCGCTGGATGGATCAGTGGGGGCAGTGGGTAATTGTTGCTAATCGTTTTTTGGCTGGCACGCGCTCTGTGATTTCAATAACAGCCGGATTAACAGATACAAAGATTTATCAAACCATAGCAAGTGCATCTGTAAGCTCTCTGCTCTGGAATAGTATACTGTTATTTTTGGGTTGGATAGTGCATGAAAACTGGCAAATAATTGGGCATTATCTTAATATATACGGTTGGTTTATTTTAGGAGTAATCGCTCTTATTGTACTTGGTAAGTTGTTTTACAAGCGACGTGTTACACGGGAAGCGGTGGGTGAAAATTAAGCTAAAAAAATATGGTTATTAATGTTGACAAGTAACAAATATGTTTTTAGCTTTCAGGTCTTTCAACAATACGAATAAAATCGTTTAAGTTGATTGATTAGCGAGGCCTTTCAGGTAGCTTTTTTTGAAGTTAAATGCTGAAGGGTAATTATGGCTAATAAAGATATTGATCTATTAAGCCAGTGTAGCTCAGGGGTAGAGCAGCTGTTTTGTAAACAGCCGGTCATCGGTTCGAATCCGGTCACTGGCTCTTTGATTTATTGATTCGATTGGGGGGATACCAAAGCGGCCAACTGGGGCAGACTGTAAATCTGTTGTCTTACGACTTCGCAGGTTCGAATCCTGCTCCCCCCACAATCGCAATAATTGCGATTACCTAAGCGGGCGTAGCTCAATTGGTAGAGCGTCACCCTTCCAAGGTGAATGTTGTCGGTTCGAGTCCGATCGCCCGCTCACTGAAACAAGCCGATATAGCTCAGAGGTAGAGCACTTCCATGGTAAGGAAGGGGTCGTCGGTTCAATTCCGACTATCGGCTCTTCAGGTAGCAGATTACATAACAAACTAATAACTAACATTTTATAGTCATGGCAAAAGAGACATTTGAACGTAATAAGCCTCACGTGAACATCGGAACGATAGGTCACGTGGATCACGGTAAGACGACGTTAACGGCGGCGATCACCACGGTGATGGCGAAGACGTA